>JADFSR010000030.1 GCA_022560615.1 Gemmatimonadota bacterium | reverse complement strand
GACCACCGCCTTCGGCGGCGGTGCCCGCTACGGCTACGACTCGTCGTCCTTCCTACTCTTGAACTCGCGAGACCCCCGGGTACCCGCTTGCGGGTGGCGGCCCACTGTACTTCTACCACGGGCTGCTAGCGGGCTGCGTGCTTGCGCCGTCGGTGTTAGCATCCGTCATGCGCTACGAGCAAGCCACCGACGGTATCCTTGTCCGGGTTCGACCCCGGTTTTCGCTCGCCGACTCCAACCCGGAGGGCGGCAAGTTCGTGTTCTCCTACGACATCATGTTGCGGAACGAGGGCAAGACCTCGGCCCAACTCCTCTTCCGGCACTGGCATATTCACGATGCTTCGGGAGAGGACACCGAGATCGATGGCGAAGGCGTGGTGGGTGAGCAGCCTACGCTCGGGCCCGGAGACTCCCACCAGTACCAGAGCTACTGCGTACTCCGCTCACCCGTCGGATACATGGAGGGATACTACACCTTCGTCCGCCCCGACGGGGAGCAGTTCAGGGTAGAGGTGCCGCGTTTCGAGTTGAGTGGCCCATTCGTACTGCCGTCGCCGCTGGTCGAGATGGATGACGACGACGAGCCGAATCTGATGAACTAGCTGTTCTCAGCACGGTTCGAGCGTACGGTCAGACTGCCCGCGACGAGTAGCAGCCAGCCCACCAGCACACCGCTGATCAGCATCAACCGTTTGCGCAGCGCTCCGATCCGGGCCGATGGCACCGCTCCCAACGCCGCCGCGTCGCCAGCGAGGGTGGAGGCCGTCACGACACCTCCCTGGATGCGAGCCGCATGGAAGCCGCTCAGGGCGCGTGCTCCGGCCGGTGACTCTCCGATGCCCAGCGTGCCGACAACGGTCAGGGTCTGGGCCAGGTCCCGGGTGACATGCTCGCGGGCGGCGGCATCGAACGTGCGTTGCACGTGCGCGAGCATGCCCAAGAGAGTAAAGAGGGGAACGCACACCAGCAGAATCAATGCTGCACGACTCGGTGCCACTTCCCTTTCCGAACCACTCACCTTCGCGAATAGGATCCAGGCGGCGACCGCCGAAAAGAGCAGGAGCAGGCCGACTACGAGTCGGACCGCCAGCGGGACGGCCTGCTCGCCACGGCCCTCCAGCTGGGCGAACGCCGCGATCGCGGCGGGGAGTCCACTGCGCGGGTCCATGGCAACGATGCTTCCGGCGTCGCTCCTTACACCGCCCGGTGTTCGCGATACCGCGAGCAGCGTCTCCCGGTCGATCACTTCCACGGACGGTGGCGGGTCCGTGGCGCTCCACAGCTCACCGTTCAGATAGAGGCCGACGCGCGCTCGAGCGACCCGACCCACCAGAACGGCAGCCACGGGGACCAACATGCCGTTGGCGAAGCGTAGCAGGCCTTCGGCGTCCGGAAACAGGACCATCACCTCGACGCCCGAAGCCGTCGGATCGAGGGCCGACACGGTGTCGCCCGCCATGGCCAGGCGAACCGCCTCGATCGTGGTGTCCGGGCTGGGTAGCGGATCGGCGGAGCCTAGCAGCGAGTCGACCACAGCCCCCAGCTCCTGCTCGAGCGCGCCGAGAGCCAACTGTGCGATGCGGGCCGCCGACACGTGCGCGAGCTCCTCCCACGCATCGTCGGCGGCGCGACCCGCGGCCCCGGAGGCTACACCGCACGGCACGACGACCAGCGCGCAGAACGCCAAGAAGCGCCGTTTCACTCGATGCGAATGGTCTATGTTATTATCCCTTGCCGCTTTCGCCACCTCATCCGCGGCATGGTTCTGGGGGAAACGTGAACGATTCCGTCACTGTCGACGCCAAACGTATTCTACTGCGCTACGGAGCGCCGATCGCCGTGTTGGACAACGTGTCCGAGGTCCATCGTGTCGAGTTTGCGCGTGAGATTGCGAAGACGACGCTGGCCGATCGAGAGCCTCGGATCAAGGAGTTGCTCCGCGAGCACGGCTATCTCGAAGAGGACTGATCAGCAAGGGCTGATCGCTACGGGGCCAGAGAGTTCACTGGTCGGCCTCGTTTCCTATTCGGTCCTGAGGTCGATCGTGCACGGCCCTTCGAGCGGGAGTTGGACACGCACCCGGACACGCTCGCCCTCCGGAGTCGCCTCGAGGTCCACGCGGGCGTCTCCGATATGCGCCTCAGCGAGGCGCGTCCCCGGGATCGAAGGTTCGAATACCAGCATCGGTGGCACACGAGCCGAAGTCGGTTCGAGCACGAAGCGGTGACGGGTCTTCGAGCGCTCGTATCGAAGCGTGATGGAAGTAGACCCAAGACGTAGTCTCTCAACGGTGAGAGAGCGCACGTGAGACGGGAGCCGTGGCGCGAGGCGCAGTCGTCCGGACGGCGCGTCGGGCATGTAGCCCAGTACGCTGTGCGAGAATGCTGCGAGCACGGCCCCGGCGACTGGGGCGCCGGGCGCGAGCACGTCATCGACCTCATCCCAGCTAGCGGGGCCCGAGGGCCCGCTCACGAGCCCTTCGGAGAGGGTCCTTCGCCACCGCCCCCACGCTCCATCGGCGTCCTCGCCGAAGCCGGACCACGTGCGCAGTGTATCGTCGAGTCTCCGGATGCCCGTCTGGGGCGCGTAGCCCAAGCCGCCGGCGAGAACCGATCGAAGGAAGTCTCCTGCGTCGGGACGTTCGTCGTCGATCATCGATAGTCGCATGCCGTCCGCAGCGCTGGACGGCAGCTCCGCCGCGAGCGTCCTCAGCTTCGCGATGCGGTCGTCGGTCTCCGTGTAGCGCAAGGCGTCCGCGAGCGTCTCGAGCGCGAACGCCCAGAGGCGTGCACCGTCGGAGGGCAGTTCCCTTGGAGACCACACCCGATCCAAGATCAGCCGGGCGTGGTGCCGGGCGGCCGAGGCGTCGTCGGATGCGAGCGCCAAGCGCGCCGCGAGCAGCGCAGCCATCGCGTCCACGGGCCACGCCGGCTGGCATGCCTCTCCCGCCCCGAGCTTGCCTTCCAGGAGCGCCACAGCCCGGCTTGCGCTCTCCACGTCCGCGACCGCGAGCGCCCCGAGGCCCGACCAGAACGCGTGGTGGCCGGGAGTCGTCACGGCGCCACGCCGGAGTGACGCACGAACGCGGAACGACGCCCACGCAATGCCGTCGTCGAGCTCCGCGACCCCCGTCACGACCCGGACGTTATCGGTCGTCGACGACGCGGCGCGCCGTTCATGCACAGGTAAGTGAGCGGCTGCAGCGAGCGTGGAGCGGAGCGCGGCCTCGCTTCCTGCGGTGACCAAGAGCGTCAGCGGCCCGTCGCCGCCCATCTCGTGTGACGCGAGCACGCGGCCGTCGCCTTCGTCCGCAAGAGTCCACTTCCCCGTGCCTCCGTACAGCACCACCGCGACCGACCGGTCTGGATCTTGGCCAACCGCGCGCAGGACTCCGTCGTGCACGTCGTACCGGACTTGCGTACCGCCCGGGGTGACCGTGAGCCGTAACGCGCCATCGTCTCCCACCGGCGATCCGCTCCACTGCACCGCCACCAACGGCAGCGTCGGCGTGACGACAATGTTCTCCATGACGGTCCCCAGGGGGCCTGTCCGTTCCCGTCGAAGCGCCCCTGGCATCATGATGAAATTGACCCCGAGTGAGTCTCCGACTGTCAGGTCGCACACGACCACACGGTCATGGATGCGGATGCGGTCGATCCCGCCTTTGAGCACACCCTGGGCGGAGGCGGCTTCGCCCTCGATGAGGAACGGCTCCGCGCTCGCGGTGCCGGATACTGCGAGCCCAGGGACTGCGGCGCCCAGTTCCGGGATCGCGGCCGGTAGCTGCCCTCCTAGAAGGGTGATCGGCAAGGGGGCCGTGCCACCGCAACCCACAGACATGTGTGTCCTCTCATCATGGTGTTGGGCACATGGCGACCAACGCTTCGCGTCGGTGCCCGCGCGGTTGATCCATCGTCTCTCCTCGTCGCACCGCCGCCTTCGGCGTCGGTGCCCGCTCGGCTACGACTCCTCGTCGTTCCTTGCCTGAACGCGCGCAAGCACGGGGCACCCACGCCGTATGGCGTGGGTCGCGCGGCCCACCCCCCTTGCCGATCACCCTTCTAGAGTCGGACCGGGTCTCATCGGGGGACTAATCTACCCGCAATGTGCGCAACCTGTTCAACGCGGCGGCCAGCTCAAAGCGCCGGAACTCCGCGAGGTCGCCGACGCGGCGGGGGTCGAGGACGTCCAAGTCTCCCTCCTCGAGGAGGCTCTCGACGGCGTCCAGCGCGCCGGCAACGTCGACTGCGCTGCTGAGGGGCCTGCTTGCTTCAGCGGAGTCTTCCCCCAGGACTCGCTCGGCCAACAGGACGAGACCCTGTCCGATCGCCCGCATCTGCGCGCGACTCGCGATCTGCTCGACGCCGGCGAGGTCGATGGTCTCACTGCCGAAGATGAGAGTTCGGTCGTCTGGCACGCGCACGTACGACGCACGACGGCCCTTGCTCGGGTCGACGGAACGCGGCTGAACGCGACGGAGGGAGAACGTAGTAAGCGGTCGTTTCCGTTCCGTCGCTCGTCCGGTCGGGATCTCCGCCGCCACGGTCCTCGCCTCCGCGGTGACGTCCCACGGTGCGTAATCGGTCATACGGATCACGGTGTCGGCCACGTCCAGATAGTCCCCACTCCCTCCGAGCACGAGCACGCAATTCACGCCCCGACTCTCGTACAACTCGCGTACGCGATCGACGAAGGGCGTGATCGGCTCGCCTTCCTTCGGAACGAGCTGCTGCATCCGGCGATCACGGATCATGAAATTCGTCGCCGAGGTGTCTTCGTCGACGAGCAGCAGTCGCGCACCGGCCTCGAGCGCTTCGACGATCGCCGCGGCCTGACTCGTCGATCCCGAGGCGTTCTCCGTGGAGAATCGCTTCGTGTCCTGTCCGAACGGGAGTCCATCGATGAAGCTCGATATGTCGACGCCCGAGACCGAACGTCGGTCTTCCGCGCGCACCTTCACCGCGTCGAATCGGGTGGCCACCCGTTCCCTCCCGTCCCCGGGCCGGTGGTTATAGACGCCCGACTCGATGGCACGGAGCAACGTACTCTTGCCGTTGAAGCCACCCCCCACGATCAGCGTCACACCCTGTGGAACGCCCATGCCCGACACCGTACCGGCGCTCGGAAGCTCGAGCGTCACTCGAAGCGACTCGGGCGAGCGGAAGGAAACGACGTTTTCGCCCTCTAGCGGTCGATCGTCGATTCCGCTTCGGCGTGGCAGCACCGAGCCATCCGCTATGAAAGCGACCAATCCCTGCCCCTCCAGTTGGCTTCTGAGGGCGTCGGCGTCTTCGTTGGTGGCTGCGTGAGCTTCGATCTCGGCGACGTCGTGCGCCGACGCTATCAGCGTGGCGCGCACGAGCTGCGGGACGCGCGCGGTCAGCAATTCGGACGCCTGGCGGCCGAGCACACGGCGCCCTTGCGCAGGTAGCCCGACCGTAAAGCGGGCCTCTAGATCCCCGTGTTCGCGCATGAGCACGGCGGTCTGCAGGAGAACGGTCTGACCAGGATCCTCCATCCGGATCTCTCCGCTCTTGCCGCTGCCCGACCGACCGCCGCCGCGGGCGGCCTGCGCGAAAGCCCGAGCGAGGAACGCCGCCGTACCGAGCGCGCGCGGCCGAGTTCGGTAGGCCGACTGCGGGAGGTCGACGACGTCCGTGCTCAGCGTCACGCGCACCCGAGTAGGGGCCGCAAACGGGTCCCCCTGCACGTGATCGACGTGCAGCGTGAAGTCCGAGAACCGCCACGGTCCAGAGATCTCCTTGTACGCCTTGTACCCCCGTCCGTCGATCCGCTCGAGCAGCTTCGCCAGTTCGCTCGCGTCGCGCATGGCCTCCGTCCTGCTGGTTGTCTGGGCCCGCTTCCGTGCCTGCCGTCTGGTAGTATACTTTCGCCTCAAGCCCCGGGGTCGTCGCCCCAGCACCGAGTTGAGACGGGAGACGAGCGAATGATGCGACGCGCCATGACCGTCCTCTGCGCGATCGGCCTTTGCGCCACCACCGCAGTAGCCGGTCAGGACCGCACGATTCTGATCAGGAATGGTCGAGTCATGGACGGTTCGGGCAATCCATGGATTCGCGCGGACGTGCTCATCCGAGGCGACCGGATCGAGGCTGTCGGCAATCTGGGTGACGTTGCGGCCGACGAGGTGATCGACGCTACGGGCCTCTATGTGACACCCGGCTTCATCGACGTGCATTCCCATGCAGGACCAGGGCTCGCCTCGCCCGGGTTGAGCCACGCTGAGCCGCTGCTGGCGATGGGTCTGACCACGGTCTTCGTGAATCCGGACGGTGGCGGCAGCCTCGATCTGGCTGAGCAACGAGCTGAACTGCAGGTCGACGGGCTCGGAGTGAACGCGGCCCAACTCGTGGGTCATGGATCCGTGCGCCGCGCGGTGCTTGGCAGCGAGGATCGCGTAGCGACGCCGGCCGAGCTCGACCGCATGCGTCGGCTCGTGCGCGACGGCATGGCGGAAGGGGCGTGGGGCCTCTCTTCCGGGACCTATTACGTGCCGGGCAGTTACGCCCCGCCCGAGGAGATCGAGGAACTCGCCAAGGAGGTCGCGCCATTCGGTGGCTCGTATACGAGCCACCACCGAGACGAGTCGACGTACAGCATAGGCCTGATCGCCTCGGTCGAGGAGGTCATCAACGTAGGACGCGTTGCCGGTATCCCGACGGTGCTGACCCACGTGAAGGCGCTGGGACCGGACGTATGGGGATATGGGGCCGCCATCGTGCAGCGAGTCGAACGCGCTCGGGCCGAGGGCGTGCAGGTCTTCGCGGACCAGTATCCCTACACCGCGTCGGCGACGGGGCTCAACGCGGCCTTGCTGCCAAGGTGGTCGCAAGCGGGCGGACGCGACTCACTGATGGCCCGCATGGACGACCCCGACGTCATGGCTCGCATCCGTGAGGGAATGGTCGAGGGCCTCGCTCGCCGAGGTGGCGCGGACCGAATCCAGTTCCGCCGATACCGCCCGGACGAGTCGATCGAGGGCAGGCTCCTGAGTGCGGTCGCCGAGGAGCGAGGGCAGGACCCGATCGACACCGCGATCGATCTCATCCGGGGCGGGAGCGTGAGCATCGTCTCGTTCAACATGCACGACGACGATGTCGAGACACTCATGGTGCAGCCGTGGACGATGACGTCGTCTGACGGCGGTCTGGTGCCGATGGACGAAGGAGTGCCGCACCCGCGCAGTTATGGGGCGTTCGCACGAAAGATACGGCTCTACGTGAAGGAGAAGGGCACGGTCTCCCTGGAGCAGGCGATCCGGAGCATGACGTCGCTACCGGCGCAGGTGTTCGGGATGCCCGACCGGGGCGTGCTGCGCGCCGGTGCGATTGCGGACATCGTGGTGTTCGATCTCGATGCAGTACGTGACGTGGCCGAATACACCGATCCGCACCACTACTCGGAGGGCATGGTGCACGTCTTCGTGAACGGCGAGGCCGCTATCAAGGACGGGGCGTTTACGGGTGTGCGTGCGGGTCGGGTACTGCAGAAGGGGAGACGAGAGGTCTCGTAGTAGGAGTCGTTGATTGGGCACAGTCCGGGATTTCCTCGAGAAGCACTATCGCCACTTCAACGCGCGAGAAGTCCTTGAGGCCGGGAGGGCGTATGAGGCGCACATAGACGCGGGTGGCAAGATGCTGCTCGCGATGGCCGGGGCCGCCTCGACTGGCGAGTTGGGGGTCATCCTTGCGCGCATGATTCGCGAGGGGAAAGTGCACGCGATCTCGTGCACCGGTGCGAACCTGGAGGAGGACGTTTTCAACTTGGTGGCGAATCGCGACTATGAGATCGTCTCCTCGTGGCGGGATCTCTCCGCCAGGGATGAGCAGACGCTCCATGAGCGGGGGATGAACCGTGTCACCGACACGTGCATTCCGGAGACGGTCATGCGACACATCGAGGCCCGGTTGCTCGCGGCGTGGCAGGCCGCGGCCGAGAACGGAGACCGGATGACCCCGGGCGAGTTCCTCCTGCAAGTACTCGAGGACCCAACGCTTTCGGACCACTATCAGGGTGATCCCGCACACTCCTGGATGCTCGCGGCCGCAGAGATGGGAATCCCCGTGTTCGCACCCGGGTGGGAAGACTCCACCACGGGCAACATGTTTGCCGCCAACGTAATCCTGGGCTTGCTGCCAGATCACCTCTGTGTGAAGACCGGCACGGAGCAGTTTCAGGCGCTCATCGAGTGGTATCGGGCCAACCACGGAGCCGGTGCGGAGCCGTCGGTCGGTTTCTTCCAGATCGGGGGTGGCATCGCGGGGGATTTTGCGATCTGTGCGGTGCCCAGCCTCATCCAGGACCTGAACGAAGACGTCCCGTTCTGGGGATACTTCTGCCAGATCACCGACGCCCAACCATCATATGGCGGCTACTCTGGGGCTCCCGCCAACGAAAAGATCACGTGGGGCAAGCTCGATCCCTCGACGCCCCGCTTCGAGATCAACTCGGACGCCTCGATCGTAGCGCCGCTCATCTTCGGATACGTGCTCGGAGACTGACTGCTGGCAAGAAGCTGCCATCTGAGTGACCGGGCGGCTCGGGTGGTGAGGCTGCATGGTCCTACGCCACTCGCGACATACGACGCGAGCGGTCCGTTGACATGACATGCTCTCACGGGACTGAACGGACGCGAGTGTTATGAGGGTGTCTTGTTTGAGGCACGGAACGACCGCGTTGAACGAGCAGGGGATCTTCAGCGGTGCTGGCGATGAGGGTCTGACGGAAGTTCAACGACTAGAGCTGGAAGCGACCAGCTTCAGCACCGCGGAATACGACGCCGTTTACTGCGGCCCAGCTACCAGGTGCAAAGAGACCGCACGGAGCCTTGGTATTTTAGAAAACGTTGAGGAGCCAAGACTCGCCGAGAGATGCTTTGGGATCTTTGAGGGGCTTACGGCCGGCCAATGCCAAGACACGTTTCCTGATGAGTTCCGCTCGTTCCGCCGATTGGACGCCGAGTACGTGATCCCGAACGGAGAGAGTAGAGGTCAGCACTTTGATCGGGTCGTTGCGTGGCTAGAGGACATCTTGGTCCACGACCATGTGTTGGCGGTCACGCACGGAGGTACGATCGACTTCCTATACCGGCTGGGTACTAACGCCGACCTTCACGGTGGCGACGAAGTTTTCAGTGGACCTGCCGCGGCGGTGTCCGTGTTTGAAGTCGAGTGGCCCCAGGTTGTGGTTCTTGAATACGGACTTCGCCTAACGGGCTAGTAACGAAGGCGGATGGGACGGGTCGAAGTCCCAACGCCACGTCATGTAACGCCGGACTCCGGCGCAGGCCCTTGGCCTAGCTCGCTTTCGCGAATGGTGCAGGTGGGTCTACGATGATCTGCGGGCCCGGTCCTTCGGGACACCGTGCCTCGCTGACACCCGACTGAGGGCCGGCCGCCTCGGATAAGAGGGAGGGAGTTGTGAACAAGCAGACGCTAGACAAAGCGTGGGACCAGATCCGACAGAAGTACGGGGTGTACCTTCGCCTGCTCGAGGTGATTCCCGACGATCAATTCCACAGCAATCCAGTCCAGGGAATGCGCACGCCGACTGAGATGGTGGTCCACACGTCAGGTGCGCTCGTGCGAAACATCGCCCAAGGTATCGCGAAGGGTGAGGTCACGGCCGATGAATCATCAGAAGAAAGCATCGCGACCGGCCTCGCGAACAAGGCCGATGTCGTTTCGTTCGCCAGGGCATGCTGGGATGAGGCGGACGCGGCCGTGGCCTCGATCGGCGACGCGGAGTTGAGCGCCATGGTACCGACCCCGTGGGATATGACGCTTCCGGGCTGGGTTCTCTTCAATATCCTCAGCGACGAGTTCCTCCATCACCGCGGGCAACTCTACGCATATGCCCGGGTGTGTGGCGCTGAGCCTCCGTACATATGGAGTTTCGACGACAACTCTCCGGAATTTGCCCCTCACGACTGAGTTTCCTGCGTCCAACGGCCCGCGGATAGCCGCGGCTGCTGAGCGCCGTATTTTCGGTCGCCAGCTTCGTCGGTAGTCCCGGTAACAATCCAGGAGAGCGTGCGATGAAGACCTATAGGCCTGACTGGGTGGATCTGCCACGTATGCTCAACGATCTCGGGCCTCGGGCCCTGGTGGTTGCCGCGTACCTCGCCATGCCCGGCGCATCCAGCGCCCAGATCGTCCCGATTGCCGGCCCGGGAGCGTCTGAGCAAGAAGTGGTAGCCATCGAGCCGCCACGCATCCCGCTTCCGCCCGAAGCAGAGAGCGTCGACGTCACCCGCTTCTCGTTCATCGTTTACGGCGACACTCGGGGACGCCGGGACGGGAAGGACCCCCAGTACGAGCACTCCCTCGTCGTCGAGTCGATGCTCCGCACCATAGCCTCTCTCCAAGCGGGGCCCGACCCGGTGCGCTTCGTGCTTCAGAGCGGCGACGCGGTGTTCGACGGACAGGACGCGACACAGTGGAACGTCAGTTTCGTGGGGCTCATCAACCGGCTCACCCAGGAGGCCGGAGTCCCCTACTTCCTCGCTCCTGGGAACCACGATGTCACGGCCGCGTCGAATCTAGACGCGCCGGGGCGCTTGCGGGGCCTCCGCAATTATCTGGCAGCGGTGTCGAGGCTGATCCCCGCGGACGGCGCAACGCGCAGGCTGGACGGTTACCCGACCTATGCGTTCGGATACGGCAACACCTTCGTGCTCGCCTTGGATTCGAACATCGCAGATGATCCCACGCAGTTCGCTTGGGCTGCCGCCCAGCTCGAGGGGCTGGACCGCGAACGCTACGTCCACGTGGTGGCCTTCTTCCATCATCCCGCGTACTCGTCGGGCCCCCACGGCGCGGCTCGCGTGGAACGCCCCACCGCGGCAGTCCGGGCCCGCTGGATGCCGCTCTTCCGCGAGCGCGGCGTGGACCTCGTGTTCACCGGTCACGAGCATCTCTTCGAGCATTGGATCGAACGGTACTTGGACGGCACCGGGCGATGGAGGCGGATAGACCAGATCGTGACCGGAGGGGGCGGAGCGCCACTCTACTCATACCGGGGGGAGCCGGACCTTCGACCGTATCTCGCCGAGGCTGCGGCCGACTCGGTCCGGGTCACCCACCTGGTCCGCCCGGGTCCGGAGCGAGGCGACAATCCGTACCACTACGTCGTGGTCCATGTGGACGGCGCGGAAGTATGGATGGAGGTGATCGGCGTGGACTGGGGGAGGGACTTCCGGCCCTACCGGAGCTCGCGGACGAGTCTGTCTGACACAGTCGGGGGCCGGTAGGCCTCGCCCTCCCCATGTCGGAGCGGAACGCATGCCACGGGGAGGGGATCGTTGAGGTAGTGGTTCTGAACCCAGGGAGGGCACGAAGACGTGGACCCGTTTGAGTTCATCATGGTGCTGGTGTCGATCATCATGGGGCTCGGCATCACCACACTTCTTCGGGGCGTAGTCAGGTCCCTCCGCCCCGACACCACCACCGCGCCCGGCCTGGTTCATGCGATCTGGGTCGTTTGGGTGTTCGTCATGCACGTGGGCGTCTGGTCGGGACGCTGGGTAGTCGCGGACCGCCCGGTATGGACGTTTTGGGATTTGTTGAGCTTTCTCCTCGTCCCGATCCTCTTGTTCGCACTTGCCGAGCTGGCATTCCCGCTCGGGGACGCACAGACCAACCTCACTGACTATTTCTACGAGATTCGAGGTCGGTTCTTCCCCGTTGCCGCGACGCTGATGGTTGCCATGACTTGGAGCAACATCTCCCTCTTCGAAAGCCCACTACTCCATTTGGTGAACCGTATCACCTCTATCGCAGGCGTGGTCTTCCTGCTCCTCGCCTGGACCCCCGATAGGCGGGTACATCTCGCTGGTGCAGTGCTGATCCTGGTTGCAACCTTGAGCGCGTACGGCTCACTGCTCACGGTAGCCGCGCCTTGAGGCGGGCTCCCCGCGACGTTGCGCGAGTATCGTTTCCTGCGACAGAATGATGGACTCCTTGGGAGGATCTGGCGCATGAATCGGACGGTCACAACTCCACTGCTTGGTGCCCTCGTTCTCCTAGCCGTTGGAGGATGTCAACCGGCCGAACCCGGTCGGGGTTCGGATGAGGCTTCCTCGCCGGGAGCGGACACTCCTGTCGGCGCCTCTCTCACCACTGCGTTGGCGACCGATGGCCGCTACATCTCCTGGCGTGAGCGCATCATCGATGAAGAGACGACCGGAGGTGTGCAACTCAGAGGTAGCGACGGCCTGGTGATGGTCGATCTGAACCTGGACGGCTACGAGGATATCGTCTCCGTGCACGAGTCGGACACCGAATACGACGGGGTGGCCGACGGGCTCATTCGCATCGCTTTCGGCTCGGAGGACCCCAACGTGTGGGTGTCGATAACCGTGGCGGAGGGGTCTGAGGCCGGGGCGCCCGAGGACGTGGCCGTCGGAGACATGAATGGCGACGGGTATCCCGACATCGTAGCCGCTAGCGAGTTGGGGCATCTGATCTATCTGCAGAACCCGGGTGCCGGCGCACAAACAGAGACCTGGCAGAGGCTCATTCCCGATGGCGCTTCAGGCCGTGGGTCCTTCATCAGGGTCTTTCTCGCCGACTTGACCGGGGATGGCCGCCTCGAGGTAGTGACGGCCAACAAGGGCGCGCAGAACCCGAACGTGGAGATGGAAGCGAAGGCCATCTCATGGTTTTCGATCGAGGGCGACCCACTGGAGTCCGCGAGCTGGACGGAGCATGAGCTGACGCGGGTGCGCTGGCCCATCAACGCCCAGCCTGTGGACCTCGATCGAGATGGCGACATGGACGTCGTCGGCGGGTCGGTGGCGGAGGCCCGAATCATGTGGTTCGAGAACCTGGGTGGCGGCGAGTTCTCCGAGCACGCCATCCAGATTTCGGGGACGGCGGTCCCGCTAGACCGGCGACGGCCTCGGGAGCTCGAGCGCGAAGGTGCGTGGGTCAATGGCTTCAATATGGCTTTCGTGGATATGAACCGGTCCGGTCGTCTCGACATCGTGTTGGCCGAAGCCGGCCACACGCTGGTGTGGCTCGAGCAGCCGTCGGATCCGGACGGCACCTGGGAGCTCCATGCCATTGGGACGCACTGGCCCGATCAGCTGGTAGGACTCGAGGTGACCGACATCAATGGCGACGGTCGTCCGGACGTCATCACGGGCGGATACAGTGGTGGAAGCCGGGATCAGGACGATGACTTGGATCTCTCGGCGGCCATGGGCCGCCTCGCCTGGTTCGAGCATCCGGGCGACCTCCTTGCGCCCTGGACGCGGCACGATATCTCACGGCGAAAACGGGGCATGTTCGACAAGTTCGTAGCCCGCGACATGGACGGAGACGGCGATGTCGACTTCGTATCGACGCGCGGAAACAGCGCTCCGTACGACGGCGTCTTCTGGCTCGAGCAGGTGCGCTCGGTTGAGCCGAGACGCTCCTTCGAACCAGCACGGGCCGTGGATAGTGAAGAGATGCGGCTCGCCCGCTAACAGCACCTCTGGACAATGGCGGAACCCTATCTCGGACAGCTGAGCGACCTGGTCGAGGCTTTGGGCTTCGGCGAGCTGCCCGGCATCGACCTCGAGTGCCGGCACTTCTTCGGTGGCGCGGCGCTGTATGCCGACGGCAAAATATGCGCCTCTCTGACGCCCGTCGGGTTGGCCGTCAAGCTTCCGCTCGCTGTACGTGAAGTCATGTTGGCCGATGGGCGTGGCCGACCGTTGCGCTACTTCGACGGGGGGAAAGTGAAGAAGGAGTACGTGCTCCTCCCCGAGGGCTCAGCCGCCGATCCGTCCGCACTGGGAGAGCTCTTCCTGACCAGCTTCCGGTATGTCGTTCGGCGGAGTTCTATCAAGAGCTCTTGGGCCTCGAGGCCTCGGATCGACTGAAGATGCTACACCGTCGGGCTCGATCGGCACATGGCGACCCGGGGGGTAGGCGCCGCCGCACGCTGCGGGCTCCCCTCCCGTGGTGTCCGGGTCTATCTTGGCGTCGTCCTCCACGACCGCTCCCTGACCGGAGAGCATGACGACCTCCTCGGCCCCTCACCTCGTCGACGCGCTCGCCCGCATCGCGCGACGTCACCCTGTCGGCCGTAAGCTCGTCATCTCACAGACATTCGGCGTTGGGCGCGAACTGTTGAGGCGGCTCTCTCTCGAGGGCCCCGGGTGGATCGGCTTCGAGGTCGTGACCCAAGCGCCGTTGGCGCTTCGACTCGCGCGCGATGGGATGGAGCGAGCGTCGATGCGCGCGATGGACGCATTCGACGAAAGAGCACTTCTCGATGAGTGTCTCGACGCTGCTCTCCTCGCCGAGGGACGGGGCCTCGGGGATCTCGCTGAAGGCGTCGGCTTCCGTGAGCGCGTGCACAGTGCGGTCACGGCGTTGCGGCTCTCTGGTATCGGTCCCAAGGAGCTCGATCGAGCGCGGCTTGCGGACTCCTCGAAGCGGCTCTTCCTGCTGCGCCTGTTACAGCGCTACGAACGGCTCTTGGGCCAACGACGGCTCGCTGACACCGCCTCCGTACTCCGGCTTGCGCTCGCATCGCTGGAGAACGACGGTCATCGCATGCCGGACACCCTGGGTGCCGAGGTCGTCGTAATCGTGCCTGGGGTCAGCACCCGTGGGCTGAGCGGGCAGCTGCTCAGCGCGCTTCAAGCGCGGGGTGCCAAGGTGCTCGAGACGGACCCAGTGGTGGGGCTCGATGTGCCGGACTCCGTGCTCTGGAACCGTCACTCCGATGGATCCGCGTACTCCTATCTATTCGCTCCCGAGCAGATGGCCGGCGACCCGCCGTCTTCCGAGCTCGAACTCTTCCACGCGGCCTCCATCACCGACGAGCTGCGCGAAGTCGTTCGGCGTGTGATCGAGCGCGGTCTTGCATGGGACCAGGTCGAGATCGTCACACCGGATCCCGCCGCCTACGGGTCGGCGCTCCATGCGCTCTCTGCGCAGCTCGGCATTCCGGTCACGTACGCCGTAGGCCTTCCCGTCGAGCGCACGCGGCCGGGCCGAGTGGTACGCGCCTACCTGGACTGGATCGAGGGAGGCTTTCAGGCCAGCCCGATCCGAAGGCTGCTCGAGGCCGGCGATCTGCGGCCTGGTCGCACGCGCCGTTACCACGCGCCGGCCGAGTTGGCGCGTCGGTTCCGCAGCCTCCGCATCGGTTGGGGTCGTAAGCGATACCGCAGCCAGATCCGCACGGCCCTCGCCGGACTCGAGGAACTCGGGCCGAGGAAGTGGGAGCGGGCCGAGACGTTCGAGCGAAGGCGTGCGCAGGCGGAAGGCGAGTTGAGGGCGTTGCGCTCGATCCTCTTTCCGACCTTGAAGGCGACGCCGGCGATCCCGGACCGCATGGGAGAGGGCGGCGCGCCGGTCTCCCCAGCCGAGCTAGCGCGGGGACTACGTGCTTTTCTCCGGCGCGTTCCTCGAGGCGACGGCGCGGATCTGAGCGCGCGAGAACGTATCAACCACGTGCTCGAGCGGGTGGAGGCCACACTCCGGCGCCGCACGGACTTCCGCGCGGCGGCGACCGTTCTCCGGCGAGACCTGAAGATAAGCGTGCGTGCACCGGGACCCGACACCGGCGTCGACGACGCCGGTGCGCCGTGGTCGTCCGAGGGGGGACAGCTGCATCTGTCCGACATGGAGCACGGAGGATATACGGGGCGTCCCGCGGTCTTCGTCGTGGGAGCGGACGCGGAGCACCTACCGGGTCCGGGCACGCAAGACCCCGTGCTGCTCGACAGCGATCGGCGCGTGCTCGGGGAGGGTCTGCCCACATCGTCTGAACTGCTGCGAGAGCGGACCTTCCGGTTCGCGGCGTTCTTTGCCCGCCTGCGCGGTGCCCGCGTCACGCTCAGCTATCGTGCGTGGGATGCGACAGAGGCGCGTTCGATCGGACCATCGCCGGTATTGCTGGCGGCGCTTCGCCTCCAGCGGCGAGATCCGCATCTGACGTTTCGAGACCTGTACGAGACGCTGGGCCGTGTGGTGTGCCGCGTGCCCCACGCGGACCGCCCCCCGCTGGACGGAGATGACATCTGGATGGCGGGCCTCGGCTCGGGGGAGGTGATGCGGCACGGCGTCGATCGCGTGCGGGCGGCGTTCCCCGGGCTCGACGCGGGACTGTCGCTGCTGCTCGAACGCAGTGACGGCGTACCAGGCCCCGCGCACGGCGTGATCGAAGCGAGGCCACAGGAGCTCGATCCCCGGAAGAATCCGTCGCTGGTCGTGTCGGCGAGCAGACTCGAGGACCTGGGCGCCTGTCCGCTTCGGTACCTCCACCGTTCGGTGCTGCGTATCTACGCGCCCGACGACCCGGAGCTGGATCCCGATCGGTGGCTCAACCCTCTGCGCCGCGGGGGTCTTCTACACCAAGTGTTCGAGACGTCGCTGCGCGAGGCCCGTACGCGGAAGCTCGATATGGAGGAGCCGGGCTTCGAAACACTCGCGGTGAAGACCCTGGAGATTTGCGCCGAGCGGCTGAGGGCCGAGGTGCCGGTTCCCGGGGAGGGTGCGCTCAGGAGGGAGTTGGTTGCGCTCGAAGAGGACGTGCGTTCCTTCGTGCGCATGGTCCGCCAGCAGGGGGCTCCATGGGTGGCGCTCGAGCTCGACTTCGGCATTGGCGACGACGAACCGGTCGTTCTCGACCTCGAGCACGGACAGCTTCGCCTGCGTGGCGCGATCGACCGCGTGGACGAGGACCTTCAAGGCGTGCACGTGGTCGACTACAAGACGGGCGTGCCCAGGAGCCTGGAGGGCGGCAGCGGCACGTTCGACGGCGGCCGTCGTCTACAGCACGCACTGTACGCGCACGCTGCGGAACAACGGCTCGGCGGTACGGTCGTCTCGGGCGAGTACCACTTCCCGACGCGACGTGGCGAGAATCAGGCGTTCGTATTCGATCGCGTGCGGCTAGCTGGCGTCGGCCCACTGCTGGACCTGATGTTGGACACCGTCGCCTCCGGCAGCTTCGTGCCGACCGAGCGGGCGGACGACTGCCGCTTCTGCGACTACGCCGACGTGTGCCGTGCCCGGCAGGCACGGTTCGGGAAAATGATATCCCCGCTCGCCGAGTGGTCCGAGCAGCACCTGAATACCGGACTGTGGCCGGCGTTCGCTCAGTTGAAGCGCGTGCGAACCTTCGAGGACTAGCGCAGCAGAGGCTCGCGCGGCCGCGTCGCGGGCGTCCGGCCTCTCAGGATCGCTGCCAGGTCCGACGCGTCCAGATTTCCGCCCGAGACAACCGCGACAACCTTGCCGCCCCCGGCACGGCCGCTGAGCGCGGCCGCCACCGAGGCGCCGCCCGCGCCCTCGGCCACGATGTGGGCGCGGGTCGCCAGAGTGCGGATCGCGTCGCAGATCTGTTCGATCGAAACGACCAGCGACCCGTCCAGTAGCGACGAAGCGAGCGGCCACATCTCGGGCAGCAGGCCTTTGCCGCCGATGCCGTCGACGAACGTCGCTATCCGGTCGACATCGACGGGCTTGCCGGCATCGATCGACGCCGAGAGAGGCGCCGCGGTGTCCACTTCCGCCGCATAGACGGCAACGTCATCGCGCTTCGCCTTGATGGCGGACGCGATCCCGCACGAGAGGCCTCCGCCGCCGTACGGTACGACGACGGCCGAGACGCCCGGTAGCTGCTCGAGAATCTCGAGCCCGATCGTCCCGTTGCCCGCGATCACCGCTGGATCGCTCACCGGGTGCACGAAGAACCCGTCCTCCTGCGGGTGGCCGTGGTCTCGGATCACCGACCACCACTCGTCGAACGGCACTGGCACGGGGGTGCCTCCAAGACGGACGATGGCATCGAGCTTCGTGCGAGGCGCGGTGTCCGGGACGATCACGCGAGCCTCGATTCCCAGGCGCAGTGCGGCGAACGCGACGCCCTGCGCCATGTTGCCGGCGCTGCCCGTGTACACACCTCGAGCGAGCTCTTTGGGATCGGCGAGCAGCATGGCGTTCGTCGCGCCCCGGATCTTGAACGATCCGATCGGCTGCAGGCATTCGAGCTTTAGCCACACCTCGCAAGGCGCGTCCGGCGCCTCCAGGGGAAGCAAGGGGGTGCGTATCGCCGCACCGGCGATTCGGTCTCGCGCGGCTTCGATGGCCTCCACCGGAATCGGTGCGATCGGCTGCATGCAAGACGATGGCTCACCCGGGCGTCTCCGGCTAGCTTCGGCGACCGCGAGGCGCTCGTGTGTAATCGATGGAACCAGAGACAGGTGGATCGGGAGTCGTGAGGAGCAAGACCATTTTTTTGCTCTTTTGCATTACCGCCGTCGGCTGCAACGCCGAAAGCCCCACGGAGTTGGATGCGATCAACGCTGCGGCGCTTCACGGTCGATTCTTGCTGACCTTCTCGAGCACGACGTGTTTACTCCAAGGAATGGAGTTGAGCTTCGCTCAATTCGGTGACGGTGGCGCACTGCGGGAGAACATTCGACTGTTCGGCTCGTGGCAAGTGCTTGGCGACACCTTTTCGGGAGACCTCGTAGGCGAGTTGAAGCGGGATACCGGGGAGGTCAGGTTCGACTTAATCTCCGAGGTGCGTTGGATGGAGGGAATTTTTCTCGACAACGACAATATGGCGTTGGGTTACACGGACCTGAGCGAGGGCTGCACCGCGCGCGTCCGGGGTCAGAGGATCAGCTAGGGAGCGTCGCAGCCCAGTTGCGCCCGCGCTTCCTCCACGGACATCAGGTACGGCGAGAGAAGGGCCCTGAGTTCGTCCGGTAGGCGCCGAGGTCGCAGCGTATCCTGCGTCGTACACACCAGGACTTCATGCCCGCTCACGGCGAGTGTACCGGTCTCGATGTGCATCACGTCGAAGTTGATCTGCAACGAGCTCGTGCCGAAACGGGTGAAATACGCAGCCACCCGGAGATTGTCGTCGAGCCGGGAGGGGTAGTGGAAATCAGACTGTAGGTGGGCGCGTGGCAGCCAGATTCCGAAGCGATCGAAGACCTCGCCGTACGGCACGCCGGCCGCCCGAAAGAGCTCCATCTCAGCGAGTTCGAAGAAGCGCACGTAGGCACCGTAGAAGATGATGCCCGCCTTGTCGACCGCGGACCATCGAACCCGCTCGTCGACGGTGAATAGCTTCGTTTCCATGACATGCTCAGTCGAGGATCCGCACTCTCAGGCCACTCAGCCCCCCGCTTCCTGCCCGCCCATCGTAGCGTGCGTCGCTAAAGTGGACCCACCAGCCCGTACCTTCCGCTTCGATCCGCACGTAGGGGTATCGAGACCATACAAGATAGCGAGCGACGTCCGGCTCGAGCCGAGCCAGCGCCGCGATGCGCTCCAATTCTGCGACCGGCACCCCGACTGGGCCCTCGAGCAGCGGTACGATGTCCTCCGGGTAGAGCTCTACGCGTGGACTCCCGAACCACCGGTGGAGGCCCGGCACGAAACCGACGCCGGTGATGACCTCGACTTCCGCGCTGAAGGGGTTGGCAGGCAAGGGGGCCACCATGACGTCCCGGAACCGAAGGCCAGCCGACTCGGCGGCTACCCGAACCTGGCGCCGCGCCGCGAGGTCGGCACCCATCATGGTCACGATGTAGACGGCAACGATCGCGAGCGATGCGGTGGGCAGGCGGTGCAGGGCGGGCGGAGTGCCACGGCGGAATCGCAGCACGGCGATCGTGACGAGTCCGCCGACCCAGATCGACCTGGCGAGAATGCCGAGCGGAAGCGCCAGGACCACCAGTGACGCGAGCGCGCCCATGAGCGCCCACGCGGCGAGGGCGGCGACGGATGGCGAAGACGCGAGGAAAACGGCTCCGCCCAAAACGAGCCAGATCCAGGGATCGATGATGAAGAGCGAGTCCCCGTACGTCCAAGCTTCGCTGAAGGGGAGTCCCCAGCGCATGCCATACGTGTTCATCCAGTCGAGCGCGGGGTGCGTCAGCACACCCACCATGGATAGGGCGAGCAGGGGACGGGCACGGGCGGGCTCCGCCCCCGCGTTCCGTCGTCGGCGCACCGCACGGTCGTACAGCAGCACTAGACCGGTAACCACGAACGGGAGGACGAGGAGCGCGGGCCACCCGTGGGTGATGCCGCGGCGGAACGAGAGCGCGAAGTACTCGCCGCGTACGTAGCTGAAGACATCGATGTCGGGGGCGTTCGCCGCGAGCACGAGGGTAACCGTCGCGAGTGGGGTCACGCGTTCCGCCCCGCACTTCCCGATCGCGGCGCCTACCAGGCCGTGCGTCAGATTGTCCAGCCGGATCTCCTAGGAAGCTTCGTAGACTTGGTGGGCGCGCCCATGCTACCGTCCTCGTCGTGGTGGCGCGAGCCCGACACAGGACCGACGTTGGCGGCGCAGTTAGATTGCCCTTCGGAGCCGAGAACACGCGAAGCACCGATGATCAACGACCCGACCGCAGTCTTATTCGTGTTGGCAGCGGTCGTGGCCGTCGCGGTCGCGCTCGAGGCCCGTCACCATCTATTCAGGTCCCTCGGGTCTGCGTTGCTCGGGATCCTGTTCGCCATGGTGCTCTCCAACACGGGGATCATCCCCGGAGAGTCATCCGCGTACGTATTTCTGAGTGGGCCTGCTGTCAGCGCGGGCATCGCCCTGATCCTTCTCGGGGTGGACGTGCGAACCGTGATCAAGGCCGGCCCCACGATGCTGGCCGCGTTCGCGGTGGGCGCCGTCGGCTCGGCCCTCGGGGCTTCAGTCGCCGGTTATTTGCTCGCGGACAGCATCGGTCCGGAGACGTGGAAGCTCGCCGGTCAGTACACCGCTACTTATACCGGAGGGGGCGCGAACTTCGCGGCGGTGGGCGCGGAGCTGGAGACCAGCGGGGAGCTCTTCGCGGCCGCCATCGCCGCGGATGTGATCCTCACCGCGATTTGGATGGCCGCGTGTCTCGCGGTGCCGATGTTGCTCGGGAGTCGCTTGGCGGCGAAATCGGCAGGATTCGCGGTGGCGGACCCGTCGGGCACGAGCTCGCTCGACGAAGAGACCCAGCATGCCGCGAAGCCCGGAGCCGAGCGCATGCTGTTCACGAGCCTGGGGGACGTCGGGCTCGTCGACCTGGCTGCGCTCGCCGCGATCGTATTGGGGACGCTGTGGGCGTCGGACGTGCTCGGGGACGTGTTGGCATCGATTCCGGGCGTGTTGTGGCTTACGACGATCGCGCTTCTGCTCGCACAGATCCCGGCGGTCCGGAGGCTTCGCGGAGCCGGCGTAATCGGCAACTACCTCGTTTTGCTCTTTCTAGCCAGCAACGGCGCGCGCTCCGTGGTAGCGAATATCTTCGTGGTCGGCCTGCCGGTGGTGTACTTCGCGAGCATTACAGTCGCGATCCACGGACTCGTGATCTTTGGGGTCGGTCGCATGTTCGGCCTCGACCTCAAGACGCTCGCCGTGGCCTCACAGGCCAACGTGGGTGGGCCGGCTTCCGCGATGGCGTTGGCCACCGCGCGTGGCTACACCGACCGATTGTTGCCTGGAATGGCCGTTGGCCTTCTCGGATACGCTGTGGGCAACTATGCCGGGCTAGCGATTGCCGCGCTCATGCGCGGGGTGTAGGGTGGATAGGCGATGACGCTCGAGCTCACCACACACGAACGCGCGCTGCTCGGCGGTGCCCGAGGCGACGCCACCGCCATGGCGATGCGCATTCTCGTGTCCGCCGCCGAGCTGGTGGGGGCCGGCCAGCTCGTCGAGATCCGCTCCGCGCACATCGATGGATGTCTTCATCACGGCGACGGTGGCGTGGAGTTCGCCGAACGCCTGGCAGACGGCGGCGGGCGTGTGGCCGTAGACACCACGCTCAATGTGGGCGCTCTGGACCTTCTGCACCCGGACAAGGTCCGTGCCGGGGCGCACAAGACCGAGATGGCGCGGCGTCAGATGGAGGCGTACGTCCGCATGGGCGCCGAGCCGACTTTCACTTGTGCTCCCTATCAGATCGGTCATCTGCCGCGCCTAGGCGAGCAGGTCGCTTGGGGGGAGTCCAACGCGATCGCGTTCGTGAATTCCGTACTGGGCGCGCGGACCGAGCGATACGGGGACTTCCTCGACGCATGCTGCGCGCTCACCGGCCGCGCGCCGCTGCACGGGCTGCACCAGGATGAGAACCGTGCGGCCACGGTCGTAGTGGACGCTTCGCTCGTTCCGACGGCGCTCAAGGCGCGGGACGTCTTCTACCCGGTGCTCGGTACCTGGCTCGGACTTGAGGTGGGTCGAGACATAGCGGCGATCGTTGGCCTGCCTGCCACCGTCACACGCGACCAGTTGAAGGCGCTTGGGGCGGCGGCGTCGTCGACGGGCGCGGTCGCGCTCTTCCACGTTGTTGGAGTGACGCCCGAGGCGCCGACGCTCGACGCTGCGACGCGCGGGCAGCTTCCGGCACGAACGATCACCCTAACTGCGGACATGCTGCGTGGCTCTCTGGCGAGACTGTCGACCGCCGACGAGGCTGGTCGAGTCGACGCCGTCGCCGTCGGAAGCCCGCACTTCTCGGCCGAGGAGTTCGAGCACCTGAAGCGGTTGGTGAGCGGTCGACGGTTGGCAGTGCCGTTCTACGCGTGCACGGCTCGCGGGACCCTGCTCGCTCTGGAGGAGCGGGGCGACGCTGAGATTCTGCGGGAAGCGGGCGTCGAGATCATCGTGGACACCTGCGTGGTCGTGACGCCTATCCTGCCGGCATCGGGCGGCGTGCTCATGACCAACTCGGGGAAGTTCGCCCACTACGGCCCGTCGAATACCGGGTACGAAGTCTTGTACGGGAGCCTCGAGGACTGTGTCGATTCGGCTGTGGCGGGTCGCGCCCTGAGCAGCGAAGAGGTATGGGCGTGGTAGTGGGCCGCGTCCTGGTGGCGGGCGAGGGCGAGGGACCGTTCTTGAGGCTCGATCAGGCGATCAGTTTTTGGGGTGGGGTCGATCCCGTTTCAGGTACGATTGCTGATCCGAGACACGCGAACTACGGTGCGTCGATTTCCGGGACGGTCCTCGCGATCTCATCCTCGGTGGGCTCGAGCTCGTCGAGCGCGATCATGCTGGAGCTGCTGCGCGAGGGCACGGCGCCGGCGGCGATTCTTCTGGGAAAAGCCGACGCGATCCTGCCGCTGGGCGTAATCGTTGGCCAGGAGCTCGGGTACGCGGGCATCCCCGTCTTGGAAGTGCCGGTCTCCGAACTCGCGAGCTTCGAACAGGGCGTGATGCTCCACGTGACGCCCAAGGGGATCGTGACTCAGGCAGGCTCGTGAGGGGCTTGTGACTCAGGCAGGGTCCTGAGCGGTCCGACCCCAGCCGGTGGCGATCGCGAAGACGAGCACCGCCAGCAGTGCCCACGAGTGAACGTTGTGCAGCCCGACCTCCCAGGGTGATAGCCGTGGCATTCCCGTCACGTCGGCGGTCATTGAGGCCGTGAGAACGGTGGGTATGAAGACCGGCAGCAAGAACGGATACGTGCAGACCGCGATGTCGAGAATGTTCGCCCTGCGGTTCGCCCCGACTCCCGACGCCTCGCCGATGTCCCTCGCCAGATCACCGACCGTGACGATCGCGACCGTCGAGTGCGTGGTCAGCACAGTGGCGCCAGACACTGTCCCGAAGATCCACCACTCCGCCCTCTTCGCTGAGGTGGCGCGCGCCCGTACCCAGCGCGTCAGGCGGCCGAGCAGGCCGGCGCCCTCGAGCCCACCGACGAGTCCCATGAGCAGCACGGTGAAGATCGACACGCCGATCGCTCGGCGCATGCCGTCGAGAATCATGCCGGTCGCGATGAAGTTGTCCCGGTCGATCGAGAGCAGATCGGCGACGGCGAACCGCCCCAGGGCCAGACCGAGCAGCGTGGCGCTCACGATTCCGTAGATGAGCCCCTCCATCAGGTGCCGCTGACGGATCAGTACGGTAAGCACGAGTGCCGGCACTGCCAGCATGAGCAGCCCGAGGGCGTCGGGCTCGGTCTGTAGGCCATCCGCGGCGGCACCGGACCCGCCGAACAACACGAACACGAGTAGCGCGACCGCCGCGGCCGGTAGCGCGTACTTGAGCCTCGATCGGACCACGTCGCCCAGCTTTGCGCCCTGCGTGGTCGCCGACGCGATCGTGGTGTCGGAGATGGGAGAGACGTTGTCGCCGAACGTGGCTCCAGCGATGATCGCCCCGATCAAGAAGGCCGGGTCCGCCGCGAGTGGGGCGCCTGCGGGGTACAGCAGTGGCGCGCACACGAGGATGGTGCCGAGGCTGGTGCCCGTAGCGGTCGAAAAGACGACGCACACGAGGAAGCTCACCGCGACGAAGCCGCCGCCGCTCACTCCAGCGGCGCTCGTCGCCCACACGAGTGCTCCGACGAGGCCGCTTTCCCGAAGCAGCACACCGAGCACGGCAGCCAGCAGCCACGCGAGCAGCATGATCATGACGATCCGTCGGCTCATTCCGTCGATCACGGCTTCGGAGTACGCCGACTTGTCGGTGGCGAGGAAGAGCCCGAGAGCGATGGCGATCAAGAGCACCGGCCAGAAGCCCGTCTCGTCGGGTGCGCCTGAGAGGCCGAGCCAAGAGACACCCGCCAGGAAGAGCACGAACGGCGCGAGCGCCCCCGCGACACCCCCATGGAAGGAGAGCGGTGCAGGTGGCGAAGCCTGGTGCAATAGGATCACCGTCTAGGGTCATGTGTGGCAGAGTCGCGCGTGGCCAGGGTCGTGTCCGCAGGGGTCGTGTCCGGGCCGGCGGAATCCTACGTTCCGACAAGCACCTCTGAAAGGAATCTGCCGTTGTCCGCACACGATGAGTTCACGCTCTACGACCTTCGCGTCGAGGTCGTAATGGGTGACCGACCCATGGTCTGCAACCACAAGGTCGGAGACTACTTCGAGCTGTCCGGTGAGAACCTCACTATCCCTCCGGGCCAGACGTTCCCGATCTACTCGCTGGCGGCGCTGCTCCCTCTGCTGCCGGCAAAGCAGCGCAAGACGGACCCAAACGATTGGATGACGACCGACACGGAGGTGGCGTGCCCGGATCCGCTGTGCGGCGCCCGATTCCGGATCACGCGCACGGGAACCACGACGTTCCGGCACTCCGAGGTCACCCGCGTCCCGCTGGAGGGCGTTGACGGGACGTGAGCAGGTGACGAGCGGCTCCGGAGACCTCGGGAGGTACGTGCTCGCCGGCGACTACTCGATCTCCCGAATCATTCAGGGGGGGTGGCAGTTCTCCAGTGGGCATCGGCTCACCGCGGAGGGCCTGGATGACGCGCTCGAGGTGCTGGTACGGTCGGCCGATCTCGGTTTAACCACGTTTGACTGCGCGGATATCTACTCAGGCGTGGAAGAGCTGTACGGGCGGTTCATCACACGTTGGAAGAGCACGTCGCACGCTGCGCCGCTCCAGATCCACACGAAGTTCGTGCCTGACTACTCCACATTGGACCGCGTGGATCGCGCGTACGTCGAGCGCAGCGTCAACCGGTCGCTCTCACGCCTCGGCGTCGACCGGCTGGACCTCGTTCAGTACTACTGGTGGCGCGACGATGTCCCGGGCATGGAGGAGGCCGTGGGCTGGCTCGGCGATCTCCAGGCGGCGGGCAAGATTCGCCACGTCGCCGCAACGAACATGAGCGTCGACCGTCTGCGTAGGATCGAGGACGCGGGGATCCGCATTGTCGCAGACCAGGTGCAGTACTCGGCGCTCGATCGTCGGCCCGAGGCGGGCCTGGCCGAGCACGCATCTTCCACCGGAATGCGATTGCTCAGCTACGGCACACTGGCGGGCGGCTTCCTCACCGACCGTTGGTTGGAGAGCAACGAACCATCGGACCTCGCGAACCGTTCGTTGGTGAAGTATCGGCTCATCATCGATGAATTCGGCGGTTGGGCCCCATTCCAGCGGCTGCTCGGCGAACTCGGGGAGATCGCGCGAGAGTGTGGCGTGGATCTGGCCACGGTCGCCCTACGTTTCGTGCTCGATCAGCCTCACGTTGCCGCCGTGATCGTAGGCGCGACGAAGGTCGGGCAGATGGAACGCAACGTCCGTGCGCTGGCTTTCACTCTGTCCGCCACCGACCATGCTCGCATCCGCCGGCACGTGGACGCCGCGCCTGGGCCCTTGGGTGAAGTGTTCGGCTTGGAGCGCGATCGAGACGGGCCGCACGGCCGCATCATGCGGTACGACCTCAACAGCGAAGCTTCCTGAGCCTCGCCTTCCGCCGGCCGCCGACCCTGCCCAAATTGGCGCGATGAATGACCCCGCGGTGATCACCCTCCCGTTTCCGGACGCGCAGGAGCGCGCGCGCATTGGCGACGACCTCGACACGAACTTGCTCGTAGAAGCCGGTGCCGGGTCGGGGAAGACCACCGAGCTCGTAGCGCGCATGGTGGCCCTCGTGGCTTCGGGGGTGGCAACCGTCGACGAGATCGCCGCCGTGACGTTCACGCGCAAGGCCGCTGCCGCGCTGCGTGAGCGCTTCCAGATGTATCTCGAGGAACGCGTCGGTGAACTTAGTGAGCCGGAGGGCGACGACCTGGTGCGAGAGCGGCTCTCTACGGCGCTGGACGACATCGACCGGGTTTTCGTTGGCACGATCCACGCGTTTTGCTCCCGACTGTTGCGTGAACGGCCCTTGGAGGTCGGCCTCGATCCGGCGTTCGAAGAGCTCGCCATCGAGGAACGCTTGCGGCTACGTCGACACTTTTGGGAGGCGTATCTCGAACGACTCACCCGCGACGCGGACCCGATTCTGGAAGAGCTGTCGGACGCAGGGCTGCGCCCCTCGCGGCTGCGAGGTTTGTTCGGCCATCTGGTCGAGAATCCGGACGTGCACTTTCCGACGGACGACACTCAACCTCCTTCAGCCGCGGAGCTCAGCGAGGTCCGAGCGGTCTTGGTCGACCTCGTTGATCGCGCGTGGGAGCTCATGCCGGATCATGAACCGAACCGCGGCTGGGATCCGCTCCAGAAGAAACTGAGGACGCTCCACTTCACCCGCGACGTCACAGGGTGGAAAGAGCCGGCCGACTTCTTCGACGCGCTGTCACGTCTCTGCAAGCGGGGCCCACGGGGCCATTCGATTACGCAGAACCGGTGGAGGGACGGATCGATGGCGAAGGCGCTGTGCCGTCGGGTCGACGAGTTCGGCGTCGGAGACACGGCGGCCCGCGATCTGGTGAACCGATGGTACGCGCATCGCTACGCGCTCGCGGTTCGCCTGGCACGACACGCCGCGCTCGAGTTTGCCGAGCACCGGAAACGGACCGCACGGCTCGATTTCCAGGACCTGCTGCTGCTGACCGCCGAGTTGCTCAGGTCGAACCCACACGTTCGCCGACAGCTGGGGCGGCGGTACCGACGCCTTCTGGTGGACGAGTTCCAGGACACCGATCCGCTGCAGGCGGAGATCATGCTGCTGCTTTCTTCGGATCCCGACGTCGACGACGAGGACGCATCGCACGAGGGAGACGGTCCGGCTGAGGGGGCGGACTGGCGCTCCGCGGTCCCCAGAGACGGAGCGCTCTTCGTGGTCGGGGACCCGAAGCAGAGTATTTATCGGTTCCGGCGCGCGGACATCCAGCTTTACGGATTCGTCAAGGACCGTTTCCGCGACTTCGGAGCCGTGCTCGAACTCACGACCAACTTCCGCTCGCGTCCGCCGATCGGGGATCTGGTCAATGAGCTGTTCGATGCCGAGGGATTCTTCCCCACGTCGGCGACTCCGGAGCAGGCGGGCTTCGAGCCGCTGAACACGCGGCCAGGAGAGCCGACCTCGCGCGAGGGCGTCTTCTGGTACGCCGTGGCCCCCGACGCTGCCCGAGGTTCCGCGGCGGCAGACGACGATGCCGCGCGTATCGCGAGCTGGATCGCGAGCCGGGTCGCCTCCGGAGAACGGTCGAGCGGAGACTTCATGATCCTCACGAGGACGCGGTCCCACCTCGACAGCTACGCACGAGCTTTGGAGGCCTTCAGCCTGCCGGTCCAGGTCACCGGTGCGGGTGTCGGCGTCGAGAGCGAGCTACGTGAGCTGCAAGCGGTCCTGGCGTGCCTGATCGACCCGACCAATCCAGTGAAGGTCGTCGCGGTTTTGGTCGGGCTCTTCTTCGGCATCGACTACGAGCGACTGGTTCAGCACCGTCTCGACGGAGGTGCCTTCGACGTCATCCGGCCGCGGGAGCGCGGGCAAGCCGACGTAGCGCAAGCGTTGCAAACCCTGAACGAATGGTGGCGAGTCTCGACGGTGCAACCGGCGGACATCTTCGTCTCGAGACTCACGAGCGAGCTCGGCCTGCTGCCGTTCGCCGCCGCCGGTGAGCTAGGGACGCTCCGAGCAGGTGCGCTCGTATACGCATTGGACGCGGTTCGCGCTGCGGCACTCGCGGGTGACGCTTCATTGCCGGGAGCGCTCGAGGCGCTCCAGGCGGCGCTCGAGCTCGCGGAAGCCGAGGCTCCTCTGGAGCCCGGGCGCCCGGATGTCGTGCGTCTCATGAACCTGCATCAGGCGAAGGGTCTCGAGGCCGAGGTCGTGATCCTGGCGGACCCGACTGGTTCGAGGGCCAGAATCCCCGAGATTCACATGCACCGGACGGACGACGGCACCGCGGTCGGGTATCTGCGCGTCACGGAGTTCCGAGATGGTTTCCGCGGAGATCAGGTCCTGGCGCGACCCGAGGGCTGGGCGGATCACGAGTCCACGGAGAGTCGCTTCCAAGCGGCTGAGGAGGTGCGGCTGCTCTACGTTGCGGTGACCCGTGCGAAGAAGGAGCTGGTGGTCGCGCGTTGGCCGGATGGAAACGACCGGTCGCCCTGGCGGGCCCTCGACCCGTGGTTGGACGAACACGCGGAGGAACTCGAGCTGGAGGCGAGCGAGCCCGAGCCGCGGGAGCAACTGGAGCTGACCCCTGAGGCCGTGGAGAAAATGCGACGCGAGGCCGCGGACCGGCTCGAGGCGCTCAGCACACCCTCGTTCGTGTACCGTTCGGTGACCGAGCTCTCGAAGCGGGGCGAACCGGCTCCGACGGGTGCTCCGGCGGACGGCGACCAGGGCGACAGGCAGGCCTTCCGTGGCTTTTCGTGGGGAAGCGCGGTTCATGGGGCGCTCGCCGCAGCCGGGAAAGGTACTACACCGGAAGCGCTGCGTGCCGCGTGCCGTGATTTGCTCGTCGAGTACGAGAGACCGTTGGATGACCACGGGGATCCGACCGAATTGGACGAACTGCTCGGCGTCGTGGAATCCGTGCTTGCGTCGGATCTGTGGCAGAGAGCGCACCGGGCCGAACGCGTGCTCTCCGAAGTGCCCTTTGCCGCGTCGCAGCCCACCGACCTAGGCGTCGACGACGCGCCGGCCGCGGGCCCGCCGCGCGACGCGCGCGGTCCCGATGAGAGGCCGCGCAAGCAGCTCGACCTCTTCTCTCTAGATGCGATCCAGGAAAGCGAGAGCGAGCCGGCGCCCGAAGAGCCTTCTGGAGCCCACCAGGTCCTCGAAGGCGTGATCGACCTGGCGTTCTTGGAGGCGGACGGTTGGGTGATCGCCGACTACAAGACCGACCTGGGGACCGACCCAGACTTCGGAACGCGGCTGGACGCCTATCGGCGGCAAGTCGACTTGTACGCGGAGGCGTGGGCCCGGCTCACGGGTGAGCCGGTGAAGGAGCGCGTCCTTTTCTTCACGGCACAGGGACGCGTGGAGTCCTGGTAACGCAATTCTTTCCTCTGAGGTCGCGGTCCATGAATGACATTCTCCTCCTGCGTATGCGCCAGCTCGCACTCCTCTGTCACTTCCTCATCGGCGGGTTGGTGAGCGTTGAGGCCAAGGCTCAGGAGACGCCTCGCACACGGCTGGTGCTGCTCGGCACCGGGACGCCCAACGCAGACCCCGAGCGCTCGGGTCCGGCCACCGCGATCGTGGTAGACGACCGAGCCTACCTCATCGACGCTGGTCCCGGCATCGTGCGGCGCGCCGCTATGGCGGCTCGCGACCGGGGAATCCCTGCTCTGCGAGTGGCGCGGCTCCACCACGTGTTCCTCACGCATCTGCACTCCGACCACACGGTCGGATTGCCGGACCTGCTACTCAGTCCATGGGTTCTGGATCGCCCCGTGCCGCTCAACGTCTACGGTCCGCCCGGCACGAAGAAGATGATGGACGGGATCGTCGAGGCGTGGTCGGCGGATATCACCGTGCGCATCGATGGCCCTGAGCCGCGCGACGCCAACCGTGACGCCTACCGCGCGCTGACCACGGAGATCGAGCCCGGGCTCGTGTACGAGGACGATCTCGTGAAGGTCTACGCGATCCTCGTGGACCACGGTGGTTGGGAACAACCGGTGGGATACCGCTTCGAGGGTCCGGACCGGACCATCGTCATCAGCGGTGACGCGGCGCCGAGCGCATCGATCGTGGAGGCATGCGGCGGGTGCGACATCCTGGTGCACGAGGTCTACAGTGCCGAGCGACTTCCCACGCGCCCTCCTGCTTGGCAGCGCTACCACACCAGTTTCCACACGTCCACCGTGGAGCTCGCGGACATCGCGAACCGCGCACGACCGGGGCTGCTGGTCCTATACCACCACCTTATGTGGGGCACTGACGACGAGGGTCTGATCCGGGAAATCCGGGCCGCCGGCTACTCCGGACCGCTCGTGTCGGGGAAGGACCTCGATGTCTACTAGCAACTAGCTCTAGCATACGTCTGCCGGGGCGTGAATGGTGGCCGGAAAGCGATACGCTGGACCAACCCACTGCTTCTCGATCTCGGACACAGAAGACAGAAGCGCGAGCTGCAAGGCGAGCGCTTCCGAACCCACACAGCTTACGCGGACAGCAGCAAACCCGTGTTGAGAGGCCCATCGCATTGGAGTCACCGGGATAGGTTCTGCCCGATCTCCCGATACCGTGCTGCGGCTAGAAGAGACGGCTTCCCTTTCGCGCAGAACGTGAGCTCCTTCAGTCCGCGATGCGGCCGCTCCACCACGAGCTGACCATCACCGTCAAGCTTGGATTCGAGCACGGCTACCGCACAGCGGAACCGTTCGTCTTGCTGTGCCAGCCCGAAGAACGACAGGACGTACACATAGTAGAACAGGTTGTAGCGAAGGAACGGGTACTCGACCTGCATGAAGAGTCCGCCGATTCCCCAGTGGCACGGACCGATAGGTCGGCGTGTCACCCAGTGGCTTCGGCCGTGTAGCATGGATAGAGGGGAGCCTTCGGGGCGACGCGAATTCGACCGTCGAGCCGACTGGCATTAATGATCGCTGTGACGCCACCCGCTACAGCCTCGTGATCCTGCTCCACGCCGAGTTCGTGAAGCATGCATAGCGACGCGATCGTGCTGTACGGGTTGCCGACGTAGATCCGTCCGTCAGGGGTCGCCCAGTGGTCCGCACCGTTGTCGTGCCGGTGCCCGAGAATTGTGTCGATATCTGCTTGCCACTCCGACACTTTCTCCCTCGAGCCTCCTGACGGTCTGCGATTCTTTTGCGCGACAAGAATGGCGGCCGAGCGCGAAGCGCGCGACCCTCCCGTTCTCCCGCAGCAACAGCAATCGCTTTTAAGGAGCGACACCCGGACGACGAGATCTCAGCCCGGCAAGATCAGTTCAGGATCATGTAGGGGGAAACGCACGACGTAGGGGACATCGAACTCGTCTCGCTCGACTCCGGGGACAAAGTCCGAAGCGATCTCATGCACCCGTACGCTTCCGGGGAACTCAGCACGCCCTAGGAGTTCACTGAGGACGGAGGGGAGGTTGGCCGAGCCGTGACTGCTACCTCGAGCTGCGGCGCACACCGGACGACGCCCGGCAGCCGCTTCGCTTGATTGGACGCCGCCTCCCGCTCCCTACTTACATCACAATCGCTCGAACTTGGTCTCTGCCCCTCACCCGAGCCCGGAGCTAACTGGCCACCGGCCTCACGGCCCTGAGCCTGCTCGCCTTGAATCGTAGTCGGACGGTACGAGGGCACAGTTGAATTTCTAGGTCGCAGGAGCCCACGCGGCTTCTGCTCCCGCCCCTGCCGAGCTCGCCTCAGGGGGACCCGCGGGTGAACCTCGATATGTGTTTGGTGCAGAGACTCAAGCTCTGCTCCAGCTGCTGAAATGAAGTCAGAGACCACGACGACCGACGCCTTACTTTCGACCGCCGCGCCCCGGCGGGTAGGGGAACCTGCGCGCTTTTGACTCCGAGGGCCTGATACTCGTTATGAAGTTCGCCGCATTGCTCCCAGAACCATCGTACGTATATATTGATATTGATAGTACGTATACCAGGAGCGGACTCATGCCTAAGACGAAACTCACACTTTCGGTCGACTCGGCCGTCGTTGAGCGCGCCAAGCGCTTCTCGCGACTCAACGACACTTCTGTCTCCCAGCTCGTCTCTTCGTTTCTCGGCTCGCTTGAAGACGAGGGGGGGACCGCGACTCCAGTAGTCACGCGCCTTCGAGGCGTCCTTCCCTCCTCTGCGTCACGGGAGGAGTACCGCGCTCACCTTGAGGCCAAGCACAAGTGACGAGGGTCCTTCTCGACATCAACGTCGTGCTCGACGTCCTGGCTAGTAGAGAGCCGTTCGCCGATGATGCCGAGGCCGTACTTCGGCACGTCGAGGCTCGGGCCGTCGAAGGGCTGGTCGCCGCCCACACGATCACGACCCTGCACTTTCTCCTCTCGAAGCACATGGGGAAAGCGAAGGCCCGGAGAGTCCTCACGGATCTGCTCCATGTGGTCCGAGTAGTGCCCGTGGACGAAGACCGCATTCGCCATGCTCTGGCTCTGGACTGGACGGACTTCGAGGATGCGGCTCAGGCGGCGTGCGCCGAGAAGGCCGAGGCTGACTATCTCGTCACACGCGATAAGAGAGGCTTCAAGAAGTCCCCGGTGAAGACCGTCACCCCACCCGAACTGCTTGCCCTCATCGCGTAGTCAGACCGGGCTTCATAACGGCTCGCGATGCTGCGCGGCCAGCATGCCGATCCGAAGTGCGAGCCGCAAGGCGAGTGCTTCGGACCCACTAACATTCAGACCCACTAACTCCTTCCGCGACTGGTCGAGTAGCCCGGGTGGTTGCCCACCTGGGCCCTCCCAGAACCGAGCGAGGAGATTTCCACCACTCGGCTCTTCCGCCGAGGAGTCTCACGGAGCTCGGGCCCAGATCTGGACACAGATCCGGGGTGGAGGAAGCGGGTGAGCCTTGAGATATATAGGCACCGAACCGCTCCCAGATCAGGCGGTTTCCGCGTTGGCTTCGGCGCTGGAGCCACTTGAACCACATCCTTGTGGCTTGGAGGTGCACTTGCTGAGGTCTCCGGCCGTTGCCGTTCACGCCGAAGTACTGGAAATGTCCGCGCAATCGCCTGCTGAGCGCGGCGTGTCGGTCCGCGAGCGGCAAGTGCCGGTGGCGCCGACACTATTCGCTGAGGGTTGTGAGGAACCTCCCAACCCTATCCGCCAGTAGACGGGCCGTCTTCTTGGTGAAATCGTCTCGTGCCAAGCGTTTCGCCCTGATTCAGACAGTCGCCAAGGTGGTGTGCTTTCTAACGTCTTTGGAATTCTGCTGCCGGACCACGATGCCGACCTGAGACGCGAGTTGCAAGGCGGGTGCTTCAGACCCAGCAGCCTACCCGGACAGCAGCAATTCCGTGTTAGAGAGCAGCGGCCCGTGGTGTCACATGTTGACACCACGTTCCGGGTGGCGCCATCATATGACACCATGGGGAAGCACGATAAGACCGTCGAACAGATTCGGCGCCTGAATGGCGGTCTGGATTGGAAGAAGGCAGAGGCCCTCCTCAAGCACTTGGAAGCGGAGGTGTATGAAGGTTCAGGGTCGACAGTCACTTTCGTCATCGGGGAACGAAAACTCACCGTGGATCGGCCCCATTCACGGCGAGAGTGTGGAAAGGGGTTGGTGAAGCGCCTTCGGTCTTTTTTGGACGCAGCGGGTCGGCTATGAGGGAAGTCGAGCGCTTCATCGGTACGCGGACTTCGGCTAGAACCGAAAGGGAGGCGCGTCATAATGATTGAATATCAGGGGTATACAGGTGTGTTCGAGTTCGACGCGGAACTCGCGCTGTTCGCCGGACACGTAGTGGATCTACGCGACGAGCTCTATTTCGAAGGCGAGTCTGTAGAGGAGCTATCCGAGTCGATGCGTCGCGCTGTGGATCAATACCTCGAGGTGTGCAAGATCCGGGGCGAGAAGCCGGAGAAGCCGTTCTCGGGACGATTCAACGTGAGGGTCGGCCCCACCACACATCGACAGATCGCGGCGGCGGCCGCAGCGGCAGGACTCTCCATGAATGAGTGGATCGGTGGACTGCTGGAGTCTGGATTATCAGCCATAGACCGAGCGGCTGAGGTCTTGGTGCTCGACGACTCTAGAAAGACGAAGTCCAAGGGAGCCAGCTCAACGAAGTCCAAGTCTCCTGCCCCTCGGCGGAAGGTCCCGAAGCCGCGGGCGGCGAAAGCGGCGGCAGCGAAGGCACCGGCCAAGGCTGCGTCAGCGACGGCTAGAGCGCGTAAGGCGAAAACATCAGCAAGCCGGAAGCCGGCTACCAAGGCTCGCTGATCGCCTGATCCTATTGGTGGACGAGCCGCTCTCTAACGTCTTTGGAATTCTGCTGCGGGACCACGATGCCGACGCAGATCGCGAGCCGCGACGCTCCACCGCGACTGTAGCAATCGCTTGATACTCATGCAGGCCCCCTCCTGGACCTCTCGCCGAGAGGGCGGAAGGATCAGAGCGCAAGCTCAATCCATCTTTCCCAGGAGGGGAACCATGCGTTTCTTCAATTCAAGGGCCAGCATCTATACTACTGTGGCATCGACCTTCATGCTCGCACGCTCTACCTGTGCGTCTTGGATTCCCAAGGCGAAGTGCGTCTGCACAAAAGGCTGCGCTGTGAGCCCGAGGCCTTGCTTCGCGCGCTTGAGCCCTACCGTTCGGATCTCGTCATGGGCAGCGAGTGCATCTTCTGCTGGTATTGGCTCGCCGATCTCTGTGCCCGTGAGGGGATCGCCTTCGTGCTCGGTCACGCGCTCTACATGAAAGCGATCCACAGTGCCAAGGCCAAGAACGACAAGATCGACTCCCACAAGACGGCGGTGCTGCTGCGTGGTGGTGCGTTCCCTCTGGCCTGCGTCTATCCGCGTGACATGCGCGCGACGCGCGATCTGCTCCGGCGTCGGCAGCCAAGATCGGTAACGCCCATCGCAAATAGGCCTTCAGCGAGGCCGCCGTGCTCTTCCTCAAGGACAACACCCGCGGCCAGGCTCATCTCAAGAAGCTCGAGCGCCGCCACGGCAAAGGGAAAGCGCTCAGTGTTCTCGCCGCACGCCTCGGTCGTGCCACCTACTTCATGCTCAAGAACAGCGAGGACTTCGATATCGAACGCTTCTATGCACGCACGTGAGCACGGGAGGTCTCCACCAACGGAGGCATCCGATGGCACTCCGAATGGGTCAACGTCTCCCATCTGCTCGGCGGTGAGTACATCGGGCTCGAGCAGATCGACAACGACATCTGGGCCGTCTACTTCGGCCCCGTCTCGCTCGGCTGGCTTCACGTCCGCGAACCGGCCATCCTCGATCATGACGGCCACTCGTCTCGAAACCCTCGGTGCTGAGAACCGCGTGACCTCCCCGCCGCTTCAGCACACTCGCAAAACCGCTACCCTCGAGGGGCTCGCTCCCCTTCGGGGTTCCTCCGCGCTTCGCGCTGCGGACTCCCTGGCCAGGAGGTAAAACTAAATAATTACACAAGCAGCTTAGAACGAGAACTGTTACCCATCAGTACTCAGTAAGTGTTACCCATCAGGGTTACCGCTCACCGCCCGATTACTCGTCCCCCAATTCGCCAAGCTGCTGCCCGACTGTGGCGGATGGTGAGGATTTCCACATGGTCTTGGTGGACCTCGTAGATGACGCGATGCCGGTGGTAGATCAGCTCACGAACCGTCCGCTCGTACCATTCGGGCACGACGCGGCCCTGCTCCGGCAACCCAGGGAGCGCCGTCAAGCGCTCTTCGAGCCCCTCGATCCAGTCCAGCGCACCTTGCGGACGGTCCTTCCCGATGAAATCGACGATGTCGGCGGCCCGGCGTAGAGCAAGCGGCGACCAGACAACCTTCAATTCAAAGACTGACTCTTGCCCGGAGTTCTGCCATCGCCGTCTCGTGAGGAATCCCCTCGCCGCTTTCGAGCTCCGCCCGCGCCTGCCTGATATCCCGGATCACCTCCAGCTCCTCGATAAGGGCTTCGTAGTGCTCGACATCGAGAACGACCGCAGCACTTTTCCCGTGCTGAGTAAGAATGAGCGGTCGTTGCGACTCGCGGACACTTTTCAGGAAGCCGGCAGCATTCGCCCGGAAGGCGGACAGGGGCTGAATATCTTGACTCGGCCTTAGACTCGACATGGCTCCTCTGAACGTCACTTGGTACCATACAAGGTACTACACATGTTGTACGGCCCGGACAGCTCCAGCTCTTTCTAACACAACTTGAAAGCACGCCCCCTGTGGGTACCGTGGAGTTACGAAACGACCATGGACCGAAACAGAGGGCGGCTCTCATGAAACGGAACAACAAGTATGTTGGGCTCGACGTACATCAGGCAATGACAGCGGTGACGGTGCGGACGGAAGGAGGGCGGGTGATCGCGCGCAGCGTGATCGAGACGAGCGAGCGCTCGATCACAGAGTTCTTCGACGCGCTGGCCGGGACGGTGCACGTAGCGTTCGAAGAGGGCACGCAGGCACAGTGGCTGTACGACCTGCTGCGTCCTCGGGTGGGCCGGGTGATCGTGTGCGACCTGAGAGGCGAGAAGCGATCGGGCAACAAGGGGGACCGGATTGATGCCGACCATCTGTCGGAGCGATTGCTGGAAGCGACCAGGCAATGCCGGTCGGAGAGGAGGTCAGCGGATGTAGACTGAAACTTTGAAGAGCTGTCTAGTGGGTGCGATCCCCACCCAGTCAAAGCATAGCCAGCAGGCTGGTAGCTAGACTTGCAGTCGTCTCCGTAAGGGGGCGGTTGATGCGTAGTCAGGCGAGCGAGTTGGGCCGCAGGATATGCAGCCTCGAAATGCTCATCCCGGATGCTCAGGGGCTCAGCAACCATGAAAGCAGCATCCCCGGAGGCGTTAAAGGCGAGCCGAAGGGGGACCGGCGGGGTGGACGACTGTGGCACGGCCGAAGAAGACGGCCCGGTAACCTGGGAGACCCCTGACCGTCCAGTCGTAGGATCCGGGCGACGGAGAACCGGTGACCCACTCCGACGCGCCGTCGGCTGCAAGCGGACCGACGGCCGGCCTCACGACGAGAGTCGTGGCGCACAGAACCAACGCTTGCGCGACTGGTAAGGCATAGCCGAGGGCAGACCGGAGGCATGCTGACGCGGCATGGGGAGTCGGATGGCTGCATACGAGCGATGATGGTGGGGAACGGGTTCGGCACCCGGACCCAGCGGAGCAAAGGCGGCCAGTGTTGAGGCAGAACCTCGGGAGGGAAACATGAGCCTGGGCACAGACCGAGGGTCCTCATGTCCCCGAAACTCCTGGGGGTAACGGAGCGAGCGAAGCACGACCCTGAAAACCGGAGGCCGACATCCCGGCGTTCTTACTTCGGATCAGGATCAGGGCGTGATCCTCAGCGGGCGGTTTCTTTGCCCCGGCGGCTGGTGACAATGCCTACGTCATTTGGCGCTTAAAAGAGGATCCACGACGCGCTTGTCAGATGGGCTACTGCGTTTCTGACCCGAAAACGGCCCAAACGGGGGGGGTCAAGAACCCGATGGCAGCAGGTCCACTCTGAAGGGCCCCGCCGACAGGCCCATCGGAGTCATCTCGACCCCACCGGTGGACTCCACCATGGACGCGGAGAAGCCAGCATCTTTGACGACCCGTAGAGTCGCGTCCGACAAGTCGAAGGTGGCCTCCCGAGCCGAGCTGCGAGCCAGTCCCGCCACCAAATGAAGGAAGGCCCATCGTGCAAACGGGTCTTCAGGCAGCTCAACGGACGCGTCAACAATGGGCACCGCCCTCTTGTCGCTTCGCACCCTTATCTCAAGTGTCCGCAGGTCGATGACATCCCCCGCCCCAGCCAGACTCACCGTCAACTCCGACGCGCGGTGCGCTGCGGTCCGCCTCGCCGTGCGGCCGTCAACCACAATGACGCCGGAAGCGCCGACAACTACCGCGGAGTCGCCCTCAACGATGAGAGCCGTGTTCTCGTCGATCCCGAACCCGACCTGGGGCAAGTCCGTCTGGATGACAGAAATGAGGAGTCGCCCGATCCGGCCTCGCGCCAGGAAATGCTGGTCCAGCAACGGCTCGAAGAAACCCATGCCTTGGCGGATCTGGACACCGTCAGCGTCCTGATCAGCCGCGACCCCGTCGGAAACGGCCTCAGCAGAGCTCCCGCCGGAGATCATCACACGGCTCATCATGGCCGCCCCGGCGCTGGAGCCCGCGACAACAGCACCCTCCAGCCACCGCTGCTTTACCGCGCGATACGCCTCCGTGGTATCCCCCGCCGGAAGGAATACATCGACGATTCGGCTTTGGGATCCGCCTGTGAAGTAGAAGCCGGAGCAGGCCGCCAGTTCGGCGACAACGGACGGATCCTGAGCCCGAGCGGGGTCCTCAGTCGAAATGAGGATACCCTTTACCGAACCAACTCCGGCGTACTCAGCCAACCTCTGCACCGCACCGGCCATCGACTCTTCGGGGTCAGAGCTGGCAGTCGGAACCACGCATAGCGGGCCGCCCCCCGCCCGAGCCTCCACAATGGCCTGGTACACGGTCGCGTTGTCCGCTTGGAGCGCGCCTCCAATGATGACCAAGCGACCGGGCTCGCCAGGACCCACGTCGCCATCCTGGATGGCCCCCGTCGTACACGCATGGAGCGCGATCAGGGCCAGAAGGACACGAGGAGCACTGATCGACTTGGGCATGATGGTCTCTGCGGACAAGCTCGTGGTGATCGTTACCAGGGCCACCTAACTAATGATTGGATTGCGTCCTGTGCTTCAGGATGGGAGATATGGCGGCTCGAGCGCAACTGGGTCCGGGGGAGCCGCGCCTGTGCTGACGTTCGGTACGGGGCTGGGGCGGCGATAATCGATTGGGTTGCAAGGTCATCCACCTGACAATCCGCCCTCGAGCCGTTTTCTCTGCTGGCTTGGGAGTCGGTCGAATGGGCTCTCGATGTTCAGGCCGGGTCGGTGCAGGAAGTGGAGATACCGCATCGTCGTGCGGATATCGTTGTGACCCATGAGCTGCTGAAGCGTACGCACGTCACAACCGGTGCGAACCATCTCAGTAGCGAAGCAGTGGCGGAGCACGTGCGCGGTGATCGGAGTAGCCACGCCCGACCGACGCCAGGCGGTCTTGATCGGGCGTTGGATACTCGTGATGTGGATGGGGCGCCTTCCCCATCGATTCGTCTTTTCGTCCTTGGTGAGCTTCGTGGAAGGAAGGAGGAACTGCCATGCCAGATCCCACCCGGCCTCGGGATCCTTCCGATGCAAGGCGCCCGGAAGGTGGGCCCAGCCGTGCCCGGCCTCCAGATCGAGCGCATGCTGGTCGGCGACGGCTTCGATCTGGTCTCTGATTGAGCTGATGGCGGCGTCCGGGAGAACGGTGATCCGATCTTTTTGTCCCTTTCCCGCTCGGATCATCAACTCCCTGTGTGTCAGGTTCAGGTCCTTCACACGGATGTCCACGACCTCGCTCACCCGAGGCCCCGCGCCGTAGATGATCATCGACGCGAGGAGCGGCAGCCCTCGCAACTCCGCCAGAAAACGATCGACGTCCCCCGGGGGTGCGTACCTGGGCAGTACGTGGGGCTCCTTAGCCCGGGTGATGCCACCGCGCGCGGCCAAATCCCGCCCGTAAAGCTCTCTGTACAGGAACGCGATCGATGACGCAGCCTGGTTCTGTGAGTCGGCGCCCAGCTCGAGGTCTTCGGCCAAGTAGGACAAGAACTGGTCGATCTCCTCGCTACCCATCGCCGCGGGATCTGTCCTGCCGTGATAGGACATGTAGCGGCGAATCCACCGCACATACGTTTTCTCAGTGCGCTTGCTCAGATGCCTACGCCCTAGCGCCTTCCCTGACTCACCCCGAGGTCTGTCTGACCTTACCTATCGGCCGGAAAGCCTCCGCCCGAGATCGACCGTCGCGAAGCCTGCCTCACCCCAACCCATCACGAAGACGCTGAAGCCCTGCTCCATACGCATCTCGATATCGCTCGCGTTGGCTGGGTAGCCGCAGAGTACGTCGAATTCTTTACACGCGGCCAGGACGGTCTGGATCGCGTTCTCCCAGCCTTCGGCGTCGAGCACCCGCTCACCGGCGGCGTCGGTGGTCGAGAAGAGCCCGCGTAATGTGCCGGCTCCGGGCCAGAGCACACCGATCCCTTCAACGGCGGCGATCTCGCGGACGTGCTCCAGGCCCTCGTGGCTCTCGACGATCGTCCAGTTGAGCAGCTCGCCGTCGGGGTTCAGCGGCCACAGGTCGGCCTTCTGGCGATACTCGGCTTCGCTCACCCCCCAGTAGGCAGGTGCCTGACCGACCGGATCCGGTCGAGTCCCTCCGTTCGAGGCGAAGCGCATCGCGGCGAGGCCTTGCCGGACTTCCTCCGCGCTTTCGACGCCCACGAACATGATCGTGCTCACGCCCGCGTCGAGCTGCTTGGCGATCGCCTCTCGTGCGCCGTCATAGTTGGTGCCGATCTCCTGCATCTTTACGACGAGCGGGTTCGAGCGCGTGGTGGCGCCAGCGGCCCGCATCGCGCCGACGAAACCCGTGAATGCGGAGAGCGCCTGGTCCACACCCCTCTCCATCGACCCGTCAAAGACAAAATCGCTCGAGGCGTACGCAAGCGTTTCGCTCGCGAGCTCCGTGGGCGTCTTCGCCGGGCCCGTGGGGGCGGCCCCCCCGCCCCGTCCGCGTCCCGTGCGCGCTCGTGGCGCGTAGAGCCCGAACACCGGTTTGCTCTGCTGGTGCAGGGTGATCATCCGGTTGAGCCGCTCCGCGCTCTGCGCGTATCCGGAAACCGGACCGACCACGAGTGCCAGAGTCGCCATTCCGATCGTGAGCCTGAACCGCATTCCATTCCTCCCGGGAGAGCTCCGCCTGACCCAATGGGTGACCGCCACGGTAGAGCGAGCAGCGCATGCCAGCAAGGCAATCAGGTCACGCCACCGCTTGTAGCCGGCTCGTCTCGGGCGAGGAAGAGCCAGTCCGTATGCTGCTCGTCGACGAGGTCGTTCACGTAACTCACCGGCACAATCTCGACGACTGCGAACGTGGCGCGCAGTGCATCGACGAACGGTGAGCTCTCCGCATACGACCAGACGGCCAGGATTCCGCCCGGCGCCAAGTGGTGCTTCGCGCGGGCGAGCCCGGACTCCGTATAAAACGACTCGTTGCCGCCCCCGAGATGATCCTCAGGTGAGTGGTCGATGTCGATGAGCACGAGGTCCCAGGGTTCGTCGGCCTGTTCACGGAGCGTCGCGTAGGCGTCACCTTCGCGGACCCTGAACCGCGGATCCGCGAGCAGCTCCGCGGAAAGCGGAACCAGGCCTTCCCGCAGAAAACCGACGACCGCCCCGAAGAGCTCGATCACCTCGACGCTCCGTACACGCGCCGACTGTAGCACCTCGGCCGCGGTATAGCCGAGACCCAGCCCGCACACGAGAACGGACAGGTCGTGCCCTGGGTGGCGCGCGAGCGCTTCATCCGCCAGCGCGCGCTCGGATACCGTGTTGTAGCTGCTCATCAGCAGCTGGTGATCGAGCGTGATCTCGGTGATCACGGTGCCGGGCCTGGAGAGGAGCTCCCGGCGGCGCAGGCATAGATCGCCGAGAGACGTCATCTCGTAGGCGAGGATTTCGAGATTGGAGGGGACCATCGGGACTGCTAGATGCTAGGAAGCCCGGCGACTCCAGCCTTACTTCTTGCCACGAGCTGCTCGCCGACAGCGCGATATCCTTCATCGATCGCCGCGTCCGTGTGGGGCGTCGCGGCCGCGTCGGAGTTCGCGATCGAGATGCGGCCGAAACGTTGACGGCCGATGACGCATGGCCGGTCGTCCGCTTCGAACAACGCCCACTCGATGGGGTCGTCGAGCGTGTCGTACGAGTAGGCATACCCGTGCGGCCAGCGGTTTACCGTGATCGCGGCGATGTCCCGCGCGGGGTCGAATCCTCCACCGGAGAGAGCGCGCCCGATCTGGTCCCTGATGTTGTGCTCGAACGTCTCGAAGGTGGTCTCCAGGAGGTCGCGGCGACCGCGCCGATGCTGCTCCTTCCTGGGGAACCCGGGCGCACAGGGTGTGCGCGTCATGTGGAGGACCATCGGGTCTTCCGGGGACCGTGGGGGGTTGTACGCCCCGATCTCCATGGCGCGCCCCAGGCTGAAGTTCGAGTGATACATGCCAGGGCAGGTAACGCTCCGGATCCCGAGATCCGCGAACGCGGTCCAGTTGCGGATCAGGACGTTGGTGTACACGATCGGCATGCGCTCGCCATAACCGAGCGCGGCTTTTTGCTCGGGAGACATCTCAGGACAGATATAGGGGATCATGTCGTTGTGGCACGCCATGACGACGTGGTTCGCGCGAACGGTCCTCGCGCTCCCGTCCTGCCCCACGTACGTGATCTCGACCTCCGACGCATTCTCCGGGCGCCCCCGATGCCGCACTCGGACCACGGTGCTGTTGAGCCTGATACGCACGGACGAGCCCGCGCGGTCGAGACGTGAATAGTCGAGGCGAGCCATGATCGAGTCCTCCAGCGTCGACCCTGGAAGCGCGTCGGGAATCATCGCCCGCACGAGGAGGCGAGCGAGCGTCGCGTTGCCGTCGGGAAGCTCGATCGTCGGTCCACCGCTGAACTGCCGTTCGCGACCGTGCTGTCCTCCGCCGATGTGCGTGAGCGGCCCGACCCGAGAGAAGGGCCGCAGGCCGAGCTGCTGGAATCCCGGATAACCCATCGCCCAGGCGAAGAGCGCGGGTAGCGCGTCGATACCGACACAGAAGAGGCCTTTCGGCCGGTCGTCGTAGAGCAACAGGGCCTCCGGCCGCACCCGGCCGTGGTCGAGCAGGAAGGTCGCGTAGCTCATTTTCGCGAGCCTCATTTTCCGCTCTCCGTCCGAGAGCCCTGACCAGCCGTCCGCCAGTGCACCGGCCTCCTGAAGCCTCACGATGTCTCGCTGCGCACCGTCGGACAACGGAGTTTGCGCGAGCCACTCTCGCCAACCACGTCGGGCGGAGTCCGAAGCGAAACCGCCTGCCGAGCCGGTCACCAGTCGATCGTCCCCGAAGACCTCTTGGCTGAAAAACGTGCTTCCCGTCAGGCCCAACGATCTGTAAAAGCTTCGACTCGTGGCGTCGGCCGCCTCTGCCCGCTCGAGATCCAGTCCGACTGCGGCCAGTAAGGTGCGGGCGACGGTCGAGTAATGATGGGTGGCCTCGAGGTTCGAGGTGCCGCCGTTGAGCAACAGCGTGCGACCCCCGTACGAGAACTCGTTGCGCTTGGCGTGGCCTCCGAAGTCGTCGTGGTTGTCGAGGATCAGAACGCGAGATCCCGGCCCGGCGCTGTCGTGGAAGAAGAAGCCCGCGGACAGCCCGCTCAGCCCCCCGCCCACGACGACCATATCGTAGCGTTCGCCCGAATCCTCTCCGGTCCAGGTGCGTCCGTCGCGGAAGCCGTGCGCGACCTCGAACGAGCCCGCGTGGCTGCCCCGCAAGCCCGTCGCCGCCGGTGGGTAATACGTCTCCTGAGGCCAGCCGTATCCAAGCCGGGGTCCGGCCTGCTCTTCGAGCCACCGCGAGGGCAACATCGAACCGCCGACGGTCACGGCGACCCCGTTGAGGAAATCGCGGCGGGTAATACCCTGGCCCATTCCCAGGTCGCGGTCATTGCCTTCCGACATCGTTGTCCCCCCGCGCGCGTGTGCCTTTAGGGCGGTCCCTTTGGGCGGTCCCATACCGACGCTCGATGAAGCCCAGCTCAACGCCGCACGTACGGCTGCCCCACCAACAAGCTCCGGTCGATACCCGGCTTCGGCACGAACTTTTGTATACGCGCGTGCTGGTTGTCCGCGCCGTAGAGGTTGCCGTCGGAATCCACGGCGAACGAGTGCATCTCGAGGTATCGGTGTGGTCCTTCCGTCGGAAGGTTGAACGAGTACTGCCGATTCCCGTCCAGGTCGAGCTGGACGATCTTCGCCGGGCGGAGGTCGGTTACCCAGACGCGGTCGCCGCTGACGATGATGTCGAGCGGCAGCCCGAACCCGGTCCACTCCGCGACCGGCGCGAACTCCGGATGGTACCAGTCCGCGGCTTCGTCGGACTGGCGGAACACCTGGACGCGGCTGTTGTCGCGGTCGACGACGAAGATCGAGCCGTCGGGTCCGACAGCGATTCCGTGCACGACGTTGAATTGACCGAGCGCGTCTCCTCTCTCGCCGAACTCGGTCAAGTACTTTCCATCGGAATCGAGGACCATCACGCGCCCGTTGTCGAAACCGTCGGCGACCAGGATCCGGCCATCGGGAAGGAACGCCACGTCCTGCGGTTTGCCGAAGTGGGTCTCGTCCTGACCAGCGACGTTCTTCTCACCGAGCGTCATCAGGAGCTCCCGCCCATCGTTCGAGAACACGAAAATCTGGTGCCCGGTCTCGTGGATCACCCACACGCGGCGCTCGGGGTCGTACGGACTGACCCGAATCCTGTGCGGTCCGGGTCCATCCGTCCCTGCGAACAGGTAATCCCACTGGTCCCAGACGTCGAGGATGTTGCCGTCGCCGTCGACCACGTAGATGCAGTTCTGCCACGTCCGGCCCTCGCCGCTGAGCGCATTGATTCCGATCGAGCCCACAAAACCCTCGAAGCCATCCGGAACGGGGTCGGGTAGCCGGGTCTCGCCCCGCTGGAGCACGATGATCCGGTCCGGGGACTCGGCGTAGACCCCCGAGTTTCCACCCCACGCGAACCCCTCGGACGCGAACCGCGTCGGCCAGCCCTCGACGATGTCGTACGGGTTCGGTCCCGTGGGCCCGAGATCTTGAGCCGCAGCGGGCCCGGCCAGCAGAACCAGCGAGGCGACAAGACGAAGGACACGGATGGGCGTACGCATGACAGACTGCCTTGGTGATGTTGGTCTCGTGATGTCCTGACGGTGCGCGGCTCCTCAGCCGAGAATCCTACGCAAACGTATGCGATTTCGCGGGTAGGGTCACCGCTTCCCCAGCTCGGTGATCGTACACTCGGCAAGAACGATACGGACCCGATTGCCACGTCGCGACCCGTTCGCTCCGTCAACTCTTCTGAGGTGCGCATGCCGTAGGCCTCGTCACCCAACCGGACGATGACCAGAAGCACGAGATGCTCCATCTCGCCGAGAGTCTGATTTCGTGTCATGATTGCGCGCTGCGCACCGAGAGATCACGATGGGTGCGGTGGCCCGCAGTCAAGCGGGTCGAACGCGGGAGCGAAGATCATGACGAACGGCAAGTGCTGGCGGTTTCAGCGTCTGTCCCCCTCCACCTGGCTCACCGTGGCGCTCGGCTCGTTGTTTGCCGCACCGACGGGGGCGATGGCACAGGGACCGGGGACCGAGAACGGGCAGTGGACTTTCCTCGGTGGGGACGCGTGGCACACGCGCTATAGCCCGGCGACCCAAATCGACGCATCGAATTTCGAGGACCTCGAGGTGCTCTGGCAGTTCCAGGCAGCAAGCTTCGGTCCGAGCACGCCCCGCGCGACGCCGACGTATGTCGATGGCAAGCTGATCACCGTCACCGGCTACAATCGAAACGTGATCGCGCTCGATCCAGCGACCGGGGAGCTGCTCTGGAGTTGGGTTCCGCCGACCACGTTTCGCTCCGAATACTCGATGCGATCTCCGTACGGGAAGGGAATAGCGTACGGCGAGATCGACGGAAGAGGCGTCGTATATATCACGAGCCCCGGTTTCTTCCTGCATGCGTTGGACGTCGAGACCGGTCGGCCGCTCGAGGGCTGGGGCAGGCCCGTTCCGATCGAAGGGTTCCCGGGTGGCACCGTGGACCTCGTGGAGGATCTGATCCGAGACTGGGGCCCGTGGGAGAAGCTGAACCAACCCTACGATCCCTACCAGGGGATGCCGATCGAGATCGGCTTCATCACTGCTTCGTCGCCACCCATCGTGGTCAACGACGTGGTGGTCGTCGGGAACTCCGCCGAGCAGGGTTACCTCCAGACGCGTCAGGAGATGGTGCCGGGCGACATCATGGGGTACGACGCTCGCACCGGAGAATACCTGTGGAAGTTCCACGTCGTCCCGCGCCCCGGAGAGTTCGGGCACGAGACGTGGGAGAACGACGCGTGGGAGTGGACGGGCGATGTATCGTCGTGGGCGCCGATGGCCGCCGATCCGGAGCTCGGCCTCGTCTACATCCCGACGAACACCGTCACCATCGACTACTACGGCGGCTTCCATCCAGGGGACAACCTCTACAGCACGAGCATCATCGCGCTCGACGTCGCGACCGGTGAACGAGCGTGGCACTTCCAGCTCGTGCATCACGACATCTGGAACTACGACACCTCCGCCGCGCCGATCTTGATGGACGTAACGGTCGATGGCGAAGAGATCCCGGGCGTGTTCCAGGCCACCAAGCAGGCGTTCCTCTACGCGCTGAACAGGGAGACGGGCGAGCCGATCTGGCCGATCGAGGAGCGGCCGGTGCCGCAATCGAGGGTGCCGGGCGAGCAGTCGGCTCCCACCCAGCCGTTCCCGACCAAGCCGGCTGCCTTCGACCTCCAGGGTCGTAACGAGGACCACCTCATCGACTACACGCCCGAGATCTATCAGAGGGCGCTGGAAGTCGCGCGAAACAACAACCTGTTCGTACCCATGTTCAATCCGCCGACGCACGTGGGCGATCCGGCGGGGCCCGGGATGATTTGTCCGGGAGGCACCGGCGGCGTGAACATCACGGGTGCGCCGGTGGCTGACCCGGTGGCGGGCGTGATCTTCATCTCGTCACACAGTGCCTGCGGTCCGCTGCAGGTCGCCCCCGGCGTCGAGTCCCCGTTGGACGGCCCCGAGCAGACGGGCGTGACCCACTCCGACTGGTCCAATGCCCAGGGTCAGGGAGGAGGGGGTCGACGTTGGTTCGAGGCCGCCAGGATCGATGGGCTTTCGATCTGGAAGGGACCCGTCGGGCGGATCAGCGCGATCGATCTGAACACGGGTGAGTACCTCTGGATCATCCCCAACGGTGATGCGCCGGACGACGAGCAGGAGTTGATCCGGAATCACCCGCTGCTTCAGGGTGTCGCTGGCGTCCCGACCAACCAGGGCAGGAGCGGGCACGCTGCCATGGTTGCAACGGCGACGCTGCTGTTGGCTTCAGGCCAGACCAGTGACGGGACGCCGACTCTGTTCGCCATCGACAAGGCCAGCGGCGAGCGAGTCGGTGAGCTCGAACTGCCTGGCTTCACCCGCTACGGTATGTCGAGTTGGGTGCATGAGGGGCGGCAGTACGTAATCATCCAACTCGCGGATGGGCTGGCGGCGCTGGGATTGCCGCGGGGCTAGCGCGCCGTGGGTAGCTGGCCCAGCGGTCACCACCGTACGCTTCCAGCACGTATTAACGTATCTGCATGAAGACCATCGGCTCCCATCTGGCCACGCTGCTCGCGGGGGAAATCAAACTGCGCCGGCAGCTCGCGCCGTTCGTAAAGTACGTGGTCCTCCTCGTCGCGGTCGTTTCGCTCTACGCTTGGCTGTTCCACGCGATCATGGCGCGGGAGGGTCAGGACCACTCGTGGTTCACGGGAGTCTATTGGGCGCTCACCGTGATGAGCACGCTCGGCTTCGGTGATATCACGTTCGAGAGCGACCTGGGCCGTGTGTTCAGCACCCTCGTGCTGCTGACCGGCATGGTGCTGCTCCTCATCATCCTCCCGTTCCTCTTCATCCGAGTTGTGTACGCCCCGTGGCTCGAGCAGCGGAGCCGCCGCCGCATCCGCGAGCTCCAGTCCGTGCCGGAAGGCGTCGCGGGTCACGTGCTGATCTGCGTCAACGATCCCATTGCGCCCGGGCTCATCCGCCGCCTTCAACTAGCGGACGAGCCCGTCTATGTGATTGAGCCCGACGCCGACCTTGCGATGCACTTGCAAGATGTCGGCGTGCCGGTTGTCACTGGCGAGATCGACTCCGTCGAGACCTACCGAGCCGCCGGAGCGGCACGGGCTCGCCTCGTCCTGGCCAACGCATCGGACACGATCAACTCCAACATCGTCCTCACCGTGCGCGAGCTGTCCGATTCGGTGCCCATCGTCGCGCTGGCCGAAGCGGAAGACTCGATCGACGTGCTGGAGCTCAGCGGCGCCACGCACGTGCTGCCGCTGATCCACCAACTCGGCGAGCACCTCGCCAACCGGGTGAGCGCGGGGACGTCGCGAGCCAACGTGATCGGCAAGTTCCATCACCTGCTGCTCGCCGAGTTCCCGGTGCACAACACGCCGTTCCAGGGCCAGACCATCCGCGACACACGGTTGCGCGAGTTTACCGGGGCCACGATCGTGGGCGTATGGGAGGGTGGGCGGTTCCTGCCCTCGCGACCGGATCTCGAGCTCTCACCGCTCTGCGTGCCGGTCGTGATCGGCACACCCGAGCAGATCTCGGAGCTGGACGAAGTGCTCGTCATCTACGACCCCAATCCGAATCCGGTGCTCATCGTCGGCGGCGGCAAGGTGGGGCGCGCCGCCGCTGCGGCCCTCAAACGGCGGGAGATCCCCGTGCATATGGTGGAGCGCAACCCGGAACTGGAGCCGCGGATCGCGAGCATTCCGGACCGGTTGTTTCTGGGCGACGCCGCCGACCGGCGCCTACTCGACGAAGCGGGGATCGCCGAGACACCGTGCGTCCTGCTCACGACGCACGACGATGCGATGAACGTCTACCTGACCGTGTACTGCCGGCGGCTCAATCCCAACGCGCGCATCATCACCCGGGTCACGCACCAGCGGAACGTCGAGGCCATCCAGCGCGCAGGCGCCGACTTCGTCTTGAGCTACGCGTCCTTAGGCGTGCAGACGGTGTACTCGATCGTGCAGGGACGGGAGCTCGTCGTGCTGGGCGAGGGCGTTGATCTCTTCTACATGCCGCTCCCTCCGTCGCTCGCGGACAAGACGCTCGCCGAGGCGGGGATCGGCGCGCGCACCGGCCTGAACGTGATCGGCGTCCAGAAGGACGGGCATATCGTCACGAATCTGACGCCCAACCAGCGGCTGGTTGAGGGCTCGACGCTCGTCGCCCTGGGCAGCGCGGAGCAGCAGGAGCGCTTTAGCTCCGTCTACGACTAGCCACAGGGCGAGGGCGGCAGTCAGGGGGAGAGGCCGGGTGGGAAGATCGGCCGCTGCGCCTCGAGTCTCAGGCACGGCGTTGGTCGGACCATGTGGACGCCGTCGGCGCCGTACTTCGCGGTGACCTCGGATGACGAAGAACAAGAAGGGGACGGCAGCTTCAGAACCGAGTAGGGGATTGCCTCCCAGCGATTTGTCCTCGATCATGTCCGTCCGGCCCAGTCACAGGACACTGACGTCGGTCACAGATCGTCGGACCCGGGGGGATACCATGAGCCGCTGTCGTCTGTTTGCGTTCCTGCTGTTCGCGTCGTTCGTCGCTGCGCCTCTGGCTGCCCAGGACGGTTACCGTCTGCCGCCGCCGGAGGTCGTCGAGATCCTCGATGCACCGGGCGCTCCGTCGGTGAGTGTGAGCCCTGACAACGAGTGGCTGATCCTCACGCACCGCAAGAACATGCCGTCGCTGGCCGACATGTCCCAGCCGATGCTGCGCATCGGTGGCCGGCGCATCAACCCGGCGACCAACGGCCGCTTCAACCCCAGTCTGGTCACAGGTTTCTCGGTGATGCGAGTGTCGGACGGGAGCGAGCGCGCGATCGACCTGCCCCATGAGGACGGCTGGAGCTCCCCGGGCTTCTCGCCCGACGGCGCCCGCTTCTTTGTGACCAGGGACAGCGACTCCGGCGTCGAGCTCTGGATCGGGGACGTCCAGGCCGCCACGGCCGAGCGGATTCCGGGCCCGGTCCTCAACACCGCGCGCGGCGGCGCTTGTCAGTGGATGCCGGACTCGGAGCACCTGCTCTGTCATCAGGTGATCGACGGACGTGGAAGCGCGCCCGAGAAGCCCGCCGTGCCTGCGGCTCCGGTGATGCAGCAGAACCTGGGTGTCGTCGCGGTGGTTCGGACCTATCAGGACCTGCTCAAGGACCAGCACGACATCGCGCTGTACGACTACTACATGGCGTCTCAGCCGATTCTGGTGGATGTCCAGACCGGTGCGACGAGCCCGATCGGGGTCTCGGGCAACTATGCGGGGCTCGTGGCGTCCCCCAGCGGAGACTACTTCCTCGCCGAGCACAGGAAGAAGCCCTTCAGCTACCTGGTCACCGATCGCTCCTTCCCCATGGATGTCGAGGTCTGGGATGGGGAGGGAAACGTGGTCGCCACGCTCGCCGACGTGCCGCTGCGGGAGACCGTGCCGATCGGCGGTGTGCAAACCGGTCGTCGCAACTTCGGGTGGCTGGACGGAGAGCGGCATACGGTCGTTTACGTCGAAGCGCTCGACGGCGGCAACACGCGGGCGCCGGCTCCGGAGCGGGACAAGCTGATGAGGCTCGAGGCTCCCTTCGCGGGGGCGGGCACCGAAATCGCTCGCACCACCCTCCGCTATTCCGGGCTCCGACGGGGCCAGGGGACGATGGCGTTCCTGACCGAGTCCGAACGCCCCAGCCGCACACGGCGCACGTGGAGGATCGATCTGGCCGGCGGCTCCGAGCCCGAGCTCATGTTCGAGGTCAACACCGAGGATCGGTACAACGACCCGGGCACACCGATGATGGCGCCCGACGCGCAGGGCGATTATCGGATGATCCAGGACGGTGACTGGGTCTTCCTGTCCGGGCCAGGTGGCTCGGACGACGGGGACAGGCCCTTCCTCGATCGCTTCAACGTGCGCACGAAGGTGACCGAGCGGCTTTGGCAGGCGGCCGCGGGGACGTACGAGGCGATCATCGAGATGCTCGACAACGAAGGCCGCAGGATTCTCACGCGCTACGAGACGACGAGCGACTTTCCGAACTACTTCATCCGCGACACACGCACTGGGAACGGGGACCAGATCACGGCGTTCGCGAACCCGCACCCCCAGCTCAGCGAGGTGGAGAAGCGCTTCATTACGTACGAGCGCGAGGACGGCGTGCAACTCTCGGCCACGCTCTACTTGCCGCCCGGGTACGAAGAGGGTGACAAGGTCCCGTCCGTCGTGTGGGCGTACCCGCGCGAGTACCAGACCGACGACCTCGCGGGGCAGGTGCGCGGCTCACCGTACCGGTTTACGCGCATCAGCGGCTACTCGCACCTGTTCTTCCTCACGCAGGGTTACGCCGTACTGGACGGTGCCGCGATCCCGATCGTCGGGGGGGACGAGGCGAACGACAGCTACGTCGAACAGCTCGTGGCCGGCGGCCAAGCGGCCGTCGATGTGCTCGTGGATCTCGGCATCTCCGAAGCCGATCGCATCGGCATCGGTGGGCACAGCTACGGCGCCTTCATGACCGCCAACATGCTCGCGCACTCCGACCTGTTCGCTGCCGGCATCGCTCGCAGCGGTGCGTACAACCGGTCCCTCACTCCGTTTGGATTCCAGAGCGAGCAGCGCACTTTCTGGGAGGCGCCCGAGCTCTACTTCGAGATGTCGCCCTTCATGAACGCGGACAAGATCAACGAGCCGCTGCTCCTCATCCACGGCACCGCGGACAACAACTCAGGCACGTTTCCGATCCAGTCCGAGCGCATGTACCACGCGCTCAAGGGGCACGGAGCGACCGTCCGACTCGTGATGCTCCCGAACGAGTCTCACGGCTACCGCGGTCGCGAGTCGGTCCTGCACACGCTTGCCGAGATGATCGAGTGGTTCGACACGTACGTGAAGCCGGGGAGGAAGATCACGTTCTAGGCCAAAGTCGGCCAGCCGTGTGGCGGGCTTGATTCTTGCCTCTCCCCGGCGCGATACTGCCTACGTGCGCCGGACTCGACCAGCGACCATATCCGGCCGCTCGCCCCTGTTCAACGACGAGGCCATGGATCATGACCGCACCGAGCCTGAAGAACAGCCCATCTCAGAGTGGACAAGGGAAGCAGATTCTCCTCGCCGACAGCAAGCATCGGGCAGCTCGGTTCGAGGCGGAGCCATCGACGCTCTGGATGATCCTCGCCGGGCTGGGTGTTACCATAGCCGTGATCGGATGGACTGACCTGGCCCTCCTCTGGTATCCGTTGAATTTTGGTAACCCCGAGTGGGAATTTGGGACGATCAGTGCTCATTACGACGGAATGCCACTCGGTACCATCGGTCTGGTAACATTGGCGGTCGCTGTCATGGGCCTGGGGTGGCGATTGGCGACCCGCGTGCTTTCCGGGCTCTTTGCGTTGATCACGCTGGGTCTCGTAGGAATCTTCGCCATCTATCTGTTGGACGTAGCGGTCGCATTGGGAGGAGTCGCCCCCGCCATCGTACCCATAATCAAGAAGGCCATCGCCAAGGCCGTAGTATTCGCCACCGTCTATATGGCCTTCTACGGCTGGCTCTCGGCGTATCTATGGCGCAAGACGCGGCTGTGACCTTGCCGGAGCCCTTCTTTTCTGGTGGCCCCAGTGGCGGGCCGACTACTCGCTTTCGACGGTAAGACCCCGCCGTCGGCGAATCATCCCGACACCCCCGAGTCCCAACAGTCCGGAAGCGAGCAGAATTACCGTCGCGGGCTCAGGACTGACGGTCGACGGGACCGGATTCGGGACCGAAATGCAGTAGTCGCTTTGGCCCGGACCGTCGTCGGTGTCGCATTGGTAATACTTACCGTCCATCACGACTTCCCACTCGAGCCCCAGCGAAATATTCTCGTCCCACTCGTATTCAGTCACAAACGAGAACTCTATCCAACCGCCGCCGCAGGTCGTGAAATAAGAGCTGGGGTTCAGGTCCGATACATCACAACCGAATAGCGCTCCCTCGGGGTTGTCCCGCACCGATGACGCGTTATCGCGGCCGGTCAGCCTGAACTCGATTTCGTGACCCTTTGGCCTGATCTCCCACTGCGAGCCCGCATCGTTGACATTCCCTGCCCCGTCAATCGCGGCCACCATGAATTCTGTGGGGTCCGGGTCGTCGAGATCGGTTCGGCCCTTTGTGAGCTCGATCTCGTACAACGCCGCCGCCACCGTCGCATCGGGGTGCCAACCCTGAAGGTTCGCGACGCGAACCCGAACCAAGGTCTTCCCGGTGGCCACGTCGAAGAGCGTGTACACTTCCAAGCTCGCGCAAGCCCTGATTGCGCCGGTAGTGCAATACTCGCGGAACGTCACAAACGGCACCGGGTCGGCCCACGCCTGCGTTGTTCCAAGAACGGTCATGACCGCTGCCACCGCCAGGATTCTTCCGGACTTCACTGCCATTGTCTGACCTCCACCACCACTGGATAAAAACGACACACTATACAGACTCACTGACCATAACTTTAGCAATATTCATACCCGTTTTAACGTCCTGGACAAACAATGATAAGCCGTTGTCATACAGGGAGTTATCACTGTTCATATGATGCCGAAAGCGATGTCCCGATGCAACAAATGTGGGACGCAGGAGGCGTCAGCCGACAATTGGCGTGCGCGGCATGGTAGCCGGTCGCTCGGCGCATCGTGGCAACACCCCTTGGGGACGCCGGGTCTCGGTATGTTGTCCCTCGGCCTCATGGGGCTAGATGGCGGCGCACCAAACAAAACAGCCGTTGCGGAGGAGTGCGGTGGTTGTGGAGGCAATCGCGGTTCGACAACCTGATCGAGTTGCACTTCATGATATTTCCGACATCGTCGGTGTACGAGTTCCTGCGGGACATGCCTCGCCGACAGAACCTCGAGTCGGCGCAGGCCGTCGACAAGGATGGGCATCGCCTCTCGCTGACCTATGTCCCTATGATTCCACACATCGTTTACTCTTTACTCTGTCGGCGGGAACTGGCCAGCAGCGGCCTATCGTCCGCCCCCAGGCCGAAGCGCGACAAC
>JADFSR010000029.1 GCA_022560615.1 Gemmatimonadota bacterium | reverse complement strand
TGACGCCGGACGCCACGACGGCGAGTCGCCTCCCCAGCAACGGCACGAATTACACAGTGGCGTTCACGGTGGTCAATAACGGTAACGCCACCGACGATTTCGATCTGTTGACGACCCAGAGCCCCGGCACGGCGATCACCGTGGTGTCGATAACGGGAACGGGCGTGACTCAGGGCGCGGACCCCGACAGCGCGCGGGTGTCAGGCCTGGCCGCCGCAGATACGGCGATCGTGACCGTGACGTACTCCGTAGCCGATGTCGCGGCCGGTACGGCTGACACGCTCCTCTTCCTTGCCCGTTCGGTTGCCAACGCCGCAACGACCGATGACGGTCGGCTGGAGCTCACGGTTATCCGGCCCAACCTCACCACGGGGAAAGCTGTCAGTCCGAGCGGCACGCCGCCGCCGGGCACCGATCTCACTTACACCCTCACCGTCACCAACGACGGCGATGATGACGCCACGGATGTAGTTATCCTGGATTCGCTAGCGGTCGAGGTCGACTTCAAGGTGGGCAGCGTGGTGAACAACCTCCCGTCCGGCGTGTCCGTCACGGTGGAGTACTCCGACGACGGGGCCAGCACGTGGACCTATGTACCGGTCTCCGCCGGTTGCAGTGCGCCGGCGACCTACGACACGTGCGTCACCCACATTCGTTGGACCCTGCAGAACGACCTCAGCTATGTGGGCCCGAATAACACAGGCAACGTCAGTTTCGTAGCTCGAATCCAGTAGGATGGCTTCCTCGAAGCCTGGGCTGGAACCATCAGGCCTGCGCGCCTATGATGGCCCTGCGAAATGTTTGGGTGCCCCAGAGATCGATGGAGTTTGAGATGTTGAAGACAGCCCGAATCCTCCCCCTCGGCTTGCTTCTAGTCGCAGCTGCGCTGCCCATGCCGATCGCTGGTCAGCAGAGTGCCACTGCGAGCGACGACGACCTCCAAATCACGCCGGACGTGGTGTACGGCCACAAGGACGGCATGGCGCTGACGTTCGACGTGTTCAGACCGGCGAACGCCCACGGCGGCGCGGTGCTGTACATGGTGAGCGGCGGATGGGTGTCGCGTTGGGGGCCGCCTCAGCGTTTGGCTAGCCGGAGCTTCTCGGGGCTTCTCGAGAAGGGGTTGACGGTCATTGCGGTGCGGCATGGAAGTGCGCCGCGTTACAAGGTGCCCGAGGCCGAAGCCGACGTGAGGCGTGCCTTGAGATACGTGCGCTTGCACGCCGCCGATCTCGGCGTCGACGTGGACCGTCTGGGCGTCTTCGGCGGAAGCGCCGGAGGGCATCTGTCGCTGATGCTTGGCCTCGGCTCCGACGAGGGCGAGCAGGATTCGAGGGACGAGGTGCTGCGGACGCCCGCCCGGGTGGCGGCGGTGGTCGCGTACTATCCTCCGGTCGACCTTCGGCCGATCGTCGGCCCGAGCGAGCGGTTCCCGGCGCTCGATTTCCCCGAGGACCAGGCTGCCTCGATCTCGCCGATCCTCTTCGTAACTCCTGACGACCCCCCGACGCTCCTGATCCATGGAGATGCGGACACGCTCGTGCCGATCAGCGCCAGCGAGCTCATGTACGCCGCGCTGCAAGCTGAAGAAGTGGAGTCCGAGTTCATCACCATCGCAGGTGGGGATCACGGCTTCAGGAATCCGGATCACCGAGCCCAAGCACAGGCCGCCATGGTGGCCTGGTTCGATGGGCATCTGGCGCCGAGCCCTGGAGGCTGAACGCTCGCCTCGGCGGTACACCGGGCTCTGAACGGCTGACCGTTGCCACGGCATTCAACGCCGTGGCGAGGCCGATGTGGATCGGCAGAAAGAGCGCGAAGAGCATTCCCGTCTGCTGTGCGGTCGCCGGTAGCAGCTGGAAGAGAAGGCCGAGTGCCGCGACTCCGACCGCGACGAAGCCGAGGATGCGCGCGTGCCGGACAGCCGCATCCCTCCCGCCCAGCGCCAAGGGTGCCAGGACGACGAGCGGCAACGACACGGGGTTGAGGAGGAATAGGCTCTCGTTCCGCGTCATCGACCAATGATCGGTGAGCAGCACGAGTACGAGGATCAAGCCACTCACGCCCGCCAGCAAACTCCACGTGGAAGCGAGCGCACCCAAGAGAACACGGAACGATCGGGCTCCGGTCGCGGCACGCCGCCCGACCCACGCGAGCCCCCCGCCCATGAGAGCTCCCAGCACGAGATAGCGCCAGAACCAGGACACCGCGCGTACCGGCTCGGTTTTCCGCGTCGAAGGCACTACCACCTCCTCGGCCATCACCAGCGGTACCTCGAGCCCGTCTCCGTTCGTGACGGTCGCGTCTCGGATGGCGTCCCGTAGCGTCATGGGAACGAACATCTCCTCCCAAAGGGAGATCGGGCGGTCACCGGGGCTACCGAGAAGCACGTCCATCCCCGTGAACACGACCGGATCGATCTGGGTGAGGCGCCGCGTGTGGGTCCGGTACGACGTGCCCGTCTCCCTCGTGCCGAGCTGCTCGAAGAGTGCGCCGCCCAGGACTTGGTCGAGCAAGTCACGGATGCGGGTCGAGCAGTTGTCGAGGAAGTAGTCGTAGGAGTAGTCTCGGTTCCGTGGCAACGCATTCACTTCCGCGAGTTCGAGCAGCATCAGGCGCTGGCTGGGCGTGAGAGCCAGCTCCTGCATCACGACCTCACGATTGGCACGCGCATACGAGTCGACCATCGCAGCCGTCGAGAACGGCGCCATCATGTATAGCATCTGGCCCTTGAGAAACCGGGGAACGAAATCGACCTGGTCGAAGTCGAAAATGCCCCAGTTGTAGGCGACGTCCCGGCCTGTCTCGGTGTCCAGCACGCGCAGCGCGTTGTGGCCGAAACGCTCCCAGACCGCGTCTCCCGGTCCGGTGGTGAGGAGCCAAACACGGAGTCGAGAACCGGGCTCTGGGGCCCGGTCAGCCGCCTCGCCCGCTTCGAAGGTGCTCGCTTGCACTGGCAACGCCGCCGCCGCGTTGGGAGGCAACGCTGCCAAGCCCAACGCGAGCCCGATCAGTGCGCGATTCTTCAACTAGTTCGACTCCGGTTGGCATGGGTCCCGCGTCCATGGATAACCATACTGGGGTGGCCAAGCGACCCACGCGGAATGGCGCGACCCACGCTCATGCCGCGGGGGTACCCCCCCCCGCTTGCGCCACGCTGGCCACTGGGCGGATGTTGTGTCTCTCGCCCCAGACGGCCTTGTCCACGGAACCATCATGCCGAACTGCATCGATTTCGCGCAGCTCCCCTCACGCTCCCTACTGACGGCGTTTGCCCTCATCATGCTCAGCGGCTGGTCCGGTGAGGCCGCCGCGCAGGGGCGGGGAGGTCAGAGCGAGCGACCTGCTCGCTCGACCCGGAATATTTTGGGTGGCGTGCCGATGTCGGCGGCCGACAGTGCGCGGCAGAAGATCGTTGCCCGGCTCGACTTCGACAGTTACAAGGAGCTGATCCGCGGACTGACCGAGTTCGGGGATCGCGAGCAGGGCACGCCGCGTAACGCTGCCGCAGTCGATTGGATCGAGGCTCAGCTCCAGGGATGGGGCTACGAAACGGAGCGTGTACACTACATGTTCACTCCGCGTGGATCGGACACGCCCGAGCCTCGTGAGCAGGTCTTCGCGACCAAGTGGGGCAGTGACGTGCCGGGCGAGATGTACATCATCAGCGGGCATATGGATGGTCGCGGCGGGGGTGAAGCCGCCAACGACGACGGCTCGGGCACCGCGCTTGTCATGGAGATCGCGAGGGCCCTGTCCGGCCCCGAAATCGAGACCGCGCGGACCATCCGGTTCGCGCTCTGGAACAACGAGGAGACGGGGCTGAACGGAGCCCGTGCCTACGTGGAGCAGCGGGCGGAGCTCCAGGGCATCGAGGACCCGGCAGGTTCAGGACGATATCCTGAGCCGAAGTGGCTCGGCATGATTCAGCACGACATGATGCTGTGGGACCACGGCAACCCGGTGACGTTCAACCAAGCGCTGGATGCCGACGTGGACATCGAGTTCCAGCTCAACTCGGTGATGGCGGCCGAGTCGGCCCAGCTCGCGCTCGTGCTGTTGAACGCGAACCGAATGTTCGCGACGGACTATCCAGCGGTCATGAGCAACGCGATGAGCAACACGGACTCGACGCCCTTCATGGATCTCGTGCCTTCGGTGAGCCTTCGCGAAAACCGGCGCCTCTATGAAACGGGAAACCGGGCGAACCCGCACTGGCACCAGCCGACGGATCTCTTCGTCACGTTCTCGGACGCCGACTTCCGCTTGGGCTTCAACGCGGCGCAGACGACGCTAGCCGCGGTCGCGAAGCTTGTCGAAGCACGCGAGGTGGGCGCTCGGGCCGAAGGGAATTGACGCGAGTGTGCGGGCGTCAGCCTTCGTCGAGCGTGGCGACTTCCACGCTCGACTGTCCGTCCTGATCCAGAGTCACGCGTAAGGACCAAGGCTGACAGCAGACCTCGCAGTCCTCGACGTACTCTTGGACCGGGCCACCGGTGGGGTCGATGATGAGCTCGACCTCGACTCCGCAATACGGACACCAGACCGAGGTCGCCCGAGTCAGCTCTTCCGAGGCGGCGTCTTCGGGCTCGCTTTCATCGAGCCAATTCATCGGTAGTCCGTCCATGCCACTACCCTGCCACCGAGCGCGGTGAACGGCAAGGAAAATCCTCACCTCTTCTTGTTCACCATCGGACGATAACAAAGAAGCCGCCCCCTGCCGAAGCAGGGGGCGGCGGGTCTCTTCAGCCGTTCGGGCGTGCGGCCAGAGGTCGCGCGACCCGTCCGGTCACACCTACACCATCAACCGACCTCCTGGAGGTTCGGGTTCAGCTCCCGCTCGCTGTTCGGGATGTCGAAGCAGAGCTGACGGCCCGTCAACCCGTATTTGCCGAGGAAGGATTCGGCGGCATCCAAACCGCGCTCCCAGGTAGTGAAGAGCGACGACACCGCGGCGAAGTCCGGCAGCTCGAGGTCGCCTGGCACGGAGTTCTGTGCCCAGCGGCGCTGGTCGCCCAATGTCCGGCCCTCGTAGAACAGCTCGATCGCGCGCTCGCGCTTGAGCATCCTCCACGCGTCGGCTGCGTCAGCCGGTGCGGGCCAGGGCGCCAGTGCGGTACCTCCGGCAAAGCTACCACTCGGTGTTGCGATCGTGGTGATCCCGGCTCTCATGGCGTTGATGTCCGCGATCGCGCCGCTGAAGTCGCCCCCAGCGAGCTTCGCCTCGGCCTCGATGAGGCGCATCTCGCGTCCGCTCGCGAGGCGGATAGGATCACTCGGGCCGGTATACTTCAGCGGGATCTGCCAGTACACCTGACCGAACTCGTCGAGCGCCCCGACCGCGAACGGTGCGGAGCCTAGGCCCCATGCGATGCGTGGATCTCCGGACGTCTCGAAGTACCCCGTTCCCGCGATCGGGAAACCGAAGCCTCCGTTCTCGTCGTGAGGCTGTGCCTGCGTGAGATCCGGCTGGTTCCCGTAGTACGAGTTCCACATTGTGTACGACCCGTAAGGCGTGCCCGCGATCGCCCAGTACAGCGAGTTCCGTGTGGTCGCGCTGCTCGCGTCCGTGAGGATGTCGTAACTCCACGAGTTGTCCGTGATCGCTCCGGCATCCGACGCCGCTTCCGCCCAACTCCGCAGGCCGTACGTCGCCAGGAACGCACGCACCTGCGCGCGCCCGGCTTGCGCCGCCATCCGCTGACCGGCCGACCCGCCGCTCATCGCGACGGTGAACTGAGCTTCGGCCCGCTCCAGATACGCGGTCCCGACGAACGGCTCACCGCCGTTGACGACGCCCTCGCAGTAGTGCTCACCGAGCACGCGGTTCGAGTACCCGGCCCAGATGTTGGCCTGGGCGATGAGCTCGGCCCCGACGCCCCCAGCCTCCTCGAAGAGCGTGATCGCCGTCTCGGCGATGAAACGAGCCTGCTGGAGCGTTCCAAACGGGCCCGAGTCACCTGGCTCGAGGTTGCCGGCCTGATTGTCCGGGTTGTGGCCGTGCGCACCGATCTGGCCGCCGGGCATGTACTCACGGGCGATGAGCCCTCCCCAGCGCGCGATCGACCCATTCCCCGCGAGCCCGACCATGAGCTGTCGCTGGGCGCCGTTCACCAGCCCTTCGCGCGACTCCTCCTGGACCAGGAACTCGTCCTGGATCGGACCTGGGTTGACCACATCGCATCCCGTGGTGAACGCCACCGCGGCCGCGAGGACTCCCGTCATGCAATGTCTCTTCGTCATGGTTGTCATTGTTCGTCCCCCCTAGAACACGACTCGGAGGGATACGCGGAGCGTGATCGGTGCGGGCACCGTCTCCTCGAAGTTGTAGCCCTGCTGCGGCCCCGTGTTGTTGCCCGGATCGGCGCTCGCCTCTGGGTCCATGAAGGGCATCTCCTTCATCCAAAGGAAGGAGTTGTTGAGCGCGAGCGTGAGCTGCGACGAGCCGACCCTGTCCGGGAAGGCGAAGTCCACAGGAATCGTCGCTGAAATGCTGCGCAGCTTGAAGAAGGTCGCGTCCCACATGTAGCCCTCAGTATCGTTCGTATTGCAGCGGGACATCCAGATCGCCGGAATGTTGTCCTTCAGCGCGTTCGAGTTCTCCGGGTCGATGTAATACGGGAAGCAGAGCGGCGAGCGGACGCTCCGCCCGATCGCGAACGTCTGCTCGTTCATGTAGAAGCCGCCCTTGTAGTCCCCACGCGCGCTCAGGCTGATGCCCTTGGGCGCCCGGATCCTGATCGACGGGCTGAAGAACGTCGTCGGCAGGTTCGGGCCATAGAGGTACTCTCTCGCCCGGGTTCCGTCTCCTTGGAACTCCGGGTCACTCGGCTGGACGAACTCGACATCGCGGAACGAACTCACGAGCTGGTCCGGATTCGCGATCCTCTCGTTACACCGCGCGCGAAGCGGATAGCCGACCTTGCGGCACGTGGTCTCGAGGTTCGGGTCCCTCAGCTCGAGAATCTCCGAATGGTTCGTGCTGAAGTTCACGCCCAAGTCCACGCCCCAACTGGCGCTTTGGAAGACCGTCGCGTCGACGTCGAGTTCGATGCCGCTGTTCTTGATCTTCCCGATGTTCGTAAGCTGGCTCCTGGTGAAGCCGCCCGAGGGAATCTGGTCGATCCTGAAGAGGGCGTCGTCCGTGGTCTGCCGGTAGTACGTGAACGTCGTCGTCAGCCGGTTGTTCAACCAGCTCGCGTCGAAGCCACCCTCGACCTCCGTGGTGACCTCGGGGCCGATGTCGGGGTTGCCCACGTTCTGCGGCACGAAGGCCGGAATGCCGGCCAGCCCCGCCGGGCTCCACGTCCGCACCGCGTCGAAGGCGCCCGGCGCGCGGCCTGATTGACCGTACGCGAAGCGCAGCCTCATCTCGCCCAAGTCGGGGTAGAAGTCCTCGTCCGAAAGCACGTACGACACGCTGCCCTTCGGATAGACCTGCAGAGCGAAGTCCGAGCCGAATGTGCTGTTTCCGTCCACGCGCACCCCGAGCGTCAGGAAATACTTGTTGGACACGTCGAACACGTTTTGGAAGAAGAAGCCGGCGTTCCAGATCTTCGAGCGCTCCTCGAACGCGAGCCTCTCCGCCCCGGAGCTGATCGTCGGATCAGCGGCCCCCGGGAAGTTCTCGGCGAAGCCTTCGAGCAAACGGTCGTCGTCACCGGTCGCCTGCCCGCCCCACGAGAAGTTGGTCGAGATCTGGTCGGAGATGGTGTACCGGTAGGTGCTGACGTAGTCGAGCGAGAGCACGCGGTTCTGGAAGGTGTTGTTGAGCAGCGAGCCTTCCGGCACCTGACGCCACCCGAACGGGCGGAGGTTGCGATGCTCACGCGCCGTCCAGTCGTATCCCACCACGAAGCGGTTCGTCAAGTTCTCGATCGGCGTGTACGTGAGCGTCAGTCCCGTGGTGAACCGCTCCACGTTCTCGTCGAGCTGCTGCTCGAGCAGCTCGCTGAGCACCTCAGGGTCGCCGGTAGTGAAGTAGTTCCGCTCCTGGCGGAAGGCGTTCAGCGTGATGCCCTGGGCGTTGTTCTGCCCGTTGGTCGTGGTCAAGGCGAGGTTGACGTACGACGTGTTCCACTGGACCTGGAGGTCCGGGGTCGGCTGGAACGTCAGATTCGCGCGCGTCCCGTACCTTTTCTGGGTGTCGTTCGCCAGCATGCCTTGCGCGTCGCTGAATGACCCGGATACGAAGTAGTTGATCCCGCCTGAGCCGCCACGCACCGAGAGGGAGTAGTCCTGGTTGTACGCCTGGTTGGCGAACTGGCCGCACTCGAAGATCCCGGTGCACATGAAGTGCTCCATGCCGTTGTACGGGATCCCGGACCCCTCGACGCCGAACTCGCGGCTCCACTCGGTCCCGGTCTGGACCTCGGCGCTCCACACCGGTGCGCCACCGGTGCCGCGCTTCGTGAAGACCTGGATCACGCCGCCGGCCGCCTCTGTGCCGTACAGCGTCGTGGCCGCCGAGCCCTTGATGATCTCGATCCGCTCGATGTCGGCCGGGTTGATCTGGTCCAGAGGGCTGACGGCGATGTTGCCGCTCCGACCACCCCGACGGTCCGGCGGGTTCGCGTCCGGAAGGGGTTCGCTCCTGATGCGCACGCCGTCGATGTAGATGATCGGGTGGCTGTTCAGCAGCGCGCTGTTAGCGCCACGGAGCCGGATGATCTTGGCCTGCCCGAGGGACCCGCCGCCGTAGACGTCGAGTCCGGGCGCCGCCGCCTGCAGCATATCAGATATGCGGAGCGGCGCGTCCGGTATGTCCGCCATGTTGATCTGGGTGATCGTATTCCCGATCTCGCGCCGGGTCGCCGCGCCGGCGGTACCCGTAACGACGATCTCGTCGAGGCCGAGCGCCTGAATGTCGAGCGCGAAGTCGGTCGTGGTCGTCCCGCCGGCGGTCACCGTGACCGACCGCGTGACCGTGCCGTAGCCGATGCGCTGTGCGCTGAGGTCGTACGTACCTGGCCTCACATTGAGGATCAGGAACCGACCGTCGGGACGCGTGAGCGCTCCGAGGTCCTGACCTTCCAGATACACCTGAACCCCGGCGAGGCCAGCACCGGACGCAGCGCTCGTCACCGCTCCCGTGAGCTGACCGGTCTGGGCTTGTGCCGCAGGTGCGGTCAGTGCCATCAACGCAAAAACGAGCAGAGCCACAAGGCCCGTCCGTGGAGCTGATGGAAGTTCGATTCGAACGATATTCGATGCCATGGAGTCCTCCTTCGGCCAGATGCCGCATCGTATTTCTTCGCGACGCGTTCCCAACCGCACACTACCCACGACAGACATCCGGTGTACGAAGCGAGGGGACCATGCGTGTTCGGGAGAGTCGCTTAAGTGGGCCTACACTACGGCTATGTTCGAGAACGAGCAATGGTCATCAGAACGTGACCGGTCCGAGACCGAGCTGCCACGCGCCGTGGACGTCTTGACCTCGGCCATTCGACTACACGATATACAGCTGGCCTCTTCACTCTCCCTCTCGGACGCTGAAGCATGAGGCGAACAATTTTCTTTGCAGGGCTCCTCGTGGTAGCTACGGTTGCCGCGGGTTGCCTGGACGACTCGATCACCGGCACGCGACCAGTCACCATCAGCATCGCCGCCGAGTCCGAAACCGCTGCGGTCGGTGAGCTGGTCACCGTCACCTATAGCGCCACGGGCACGGGGCTGATCTCGGTGATCGTGGATTGGGGAGATGGAGTGATAGACACGGTCCCGTTCGGCGGCGCGCCCGTTGAGGCCGCGGGTGGTGTTGAGCACACGTATTCGGACGCGGGCAGTTACGACGTCACGGGTACAGTGAACGCACAGAACGGCACTGCGTCATCCGGGATTGCGATCCAGATCAGCTGATCGACTCCGGTCCCGCCCACGGAGACGCGACACAACTTCGATCACCACGTCCACCGCCGCGCGCGCGCGCAGCTCTATCTGTGTGCTCCACGTTCCCCAGTCCGGAATGCTCGCCTCGATCACATAGACGGCAGGAGGCAACGGGCCGAAATCGAAGCGGCCCTGATCGTCCAACCGGGCTTCCGCAAGGCCCGGCTGTATTCGCAACACGACGCTGTCCGCTGGGATCAGATCCCCAAGGCCGAGAACACGACCTCGCACGGTCCCCGTGAAGTCCGGATCATCGCGGTGCCGAAGGCGCGTCACCCAAAGCAGGATGTAGCCGCAATCTTCCGGTGCCCCAACCGGTGATGAGGAGCCCTCGAAGACCTCAATCCCGGTTACGACCCGGGGCTCCAACATCCGATGGATTTGGACTTCCCAAATGTCGTCAATTCGTTGCCGGACGAGGCTCCCGTTCAGGTAGAAGTCCAGTTCACAGCTGTCGTCGACATCGGAGAACCGTGACCACTCGGTGGTCGGGTGGAGTCGGAATACCATCTCTCCAGTGATCAGCAGCCTGGCCTCCAGTCGGGGAATCTCGCTCAACACCTGTAGCAGAGTGTCGTAGCCAAGGTCGATCATCTCCCTCTTGGTTCGGTGCAGTAGAGCTCGGTCCTCACGCAGATCGAAGCCTACCGATGCCAGCCAGGCAGCCTCCTCTCCGGCGTCGATAGATGTCTCCTCACGGGTCGTAGGGATCGGGGCATCGATCGAGCGTGCAAGACCAATCTCGATCGGCACTACACCGGCGACGTCTGGGAGCGAGAGCTCTGTGGCGCCAGACAGCTCATCTCCAGCCGATGCGGTCGCGATCACACTGCTACCGCTTGGCACTTCGCACACAGTGAACACGCCGATGCTGTCCGCGTCCGTGCCGTAGCCCTCAAAGCTGCGTCGGTACGTGCCCTGCGCCTGGGTCCAGACCACCCGTATCGCGGCATGTGGGGCGGGCGCCCCGTCAGAGTGGACTACTCTCCCGATCAGAATCACGCTCTCGGCGTCGACAGATCCCGAACTCCGGCACCGGTCATAGACGAAGGAACTGATCGACGGGAGCCCCAGCCGCACTTGGCGAACCCTGTCACGCGCGACCGTGACGTTTGCGATACTGCCCGAGTGACCGAGCTGGGCCAGCGCAGGGTGTGAGGCGCGTAGAGACCAGGTGCCTACGCCGACGTCCTCGAACCGAAAGACTCCCTCAGCATCGGTCAGAGCCTCGAGATCAGTGCCCACGATCCACACGCGCGCCCCCTCGGCCGGGCCCCCCACACTGTCCGTGACGGTTCCGTAGATGGCGGTCCGTGTTCCGTTCAAGGCTACACCGGCCGAGGTCGTGATTCGCGTTACCGAACCCCCTTCTTCGACGTATCCCCGTACGTCATAGCGTCGCGTTCGCCCAAACTCGTCCCGGATGTCGACGAGTCGAGGCATCCGGATACTCCACTCTTCCACGATCCATGTGCCGTTGGGCAGCTCGCGGAAGAACATGCGCCCGCTCGCGTCGTCGCCCTGGACCGCCGCTCTACGGCCGAGGTTGACGTACTCGTACTCCAACGACTCGAGACGCCCGTTCTCTTCGTCCACCCAAAGCACACCCCTCACGTCCGGCAGCCTCCGAGCTGGGATAGGCTCGAAACGCAGGCCGACGAACCCTCGTCCGTCCTCTGACTTGTGATCGAGAGCGAAGCAATGACCGTCGAGAAACGAATCCGACAGCAGGACGGCGGCATCGGGAGCAGAGTAGAGCACTTCACCCGACTGCTCTCGTACGAAGCCGTAGGCCGCGAGAGTGTCGGGATCCACACTCTCGAACGGCTGCGGCGTGAAGTACCTTCTCCGCGTCCGCTCCTCATCCAGGACTTGCTGGGTCTCTGCGTCCAGATCGCGGACATAGTGTATCCATGCGAAGCGGTATAGCTCGCGCTCGGAGGTCCACGTGGCCGCGGCCAATGCCTTGCGGACCTCCTCCCATACGGTCGCGGTCGCGAGTCCGCCCGCAGGTCGCACCTCGCAGCGACGGTCACCGGACACGTCCAGACCCCTCAGCCTTACCGGCCGGACAGCTGTCTCGATTCTGCGTTCAACCGTGGCGCCGGACGCGACGTCAAACGCCTCGGAGAAGGTGCTGGAATACCCGATCCGGTCGACGCGTAGCTCGTACCGTCCGGGCCGACGGACGGTCATCGTGAATGAGCCGTTCGCGGTAGAAAGGACGCGCGTGACGACTTGGTCGCCACGGAGCAGAACGACCATCGCCCCCTCGATAGGCTGCCCAGAGCCACGCTCGGTCACGGTGCCGTATACGACCTGCTGAGCCTCCGTGCCGTCGGCGGACACTACGAACAAAAAGAGGCACAGCATCAGCTGGGGAATCCGCAGAGTGTGAAGGAAGCGGCGGTAGGGCGTTCTCGGGCCCGTCGACGACGGGCGCTCCCAGAGGACAAGCCATACTGCATCCATACCGATTCAGCCTTCACGTTGGTCGCCAGTAATCATACGCCGAGCGACCGGGCGGTCTTGCACTTAGGAAAACATCGGGTGACACGTGCAAAGGATTGTTTCCACACTCTACGCGCGATAGCGGGAGGGTGCGAGAGGCGACTGAGTGCGTTGGTGTTGAGGTCTTCCTCCTTTTGACGGTGGTGGCTGGTATGAGACTGAAACTGAGATGAGCCGTCCAGTGGGTGCGAGCCCCGGGCTTGCGCTTTCGTGGAGATGATTCTCTAATGCGCGCGGTGCGACTCGTTACCCCATCGCCTCGAGAATGCGAACGCCACGTGGACTGCGTGCAAGGACCACCCGGATGGAAGGGCCTCGCCCTAATCGCCTTGGCGCTCTCGTCGCCGGGATGCTTCCGATACGTACCGGCCCAGCTCGAGACGACCGCACCGGGCGAGGGCGTACGCGTGCACACGACGCGCCGAGGCGCGGCGGAACTAGCCGACATCTCGGACCTCGGCGAGGACGCCCCGGTCATCGACGGGACGCTCGTGGGCGTGGAAGGGCAGGACTTGCTGCTCCTGGTCCCGATCGGACGGCGTCAGGACGGATTCATCACCACCAACCTCAACCAGATGATCCGGATACCGACCGACGAGATCGTGTCGTTTCGGCGCAGGGAGTTCGATAAGATCTCGACGGGCTTTGTCCTAGGGGGGAGCGCGGGACTGTTGACTGCCATCGTGCTCTTCATCGTGAAGCCCCGCGGGCGTCAGAACACGGACCCGGAAGACCCACCAGACGACTCCCGTGTGGTGTTCCGCCTCTTCTCCTTCTCCGTCGGGCGATAACCGGCATGCGAGGGTGATCGTATAAGAGGTTCAAGCCCTCCCGTTGCAGTCCTGTTTCAGAAAAGAAGCCGCCACCTGGTGGCTGGCCAGCGATCGCCCAATAACAGGTGGGACGGCCCAGCAACGCGAAATCGCTGGTCAGCCACGGGCTTTTGGCGTACTGTGTGAGCAAGATGACAACAGGTCGGCACACGCTGAGTGTCTCCTGTGAGAACGATCACACCGGCGCGGATTTGAGGCACGGATGAACTACGTCGTCACGGCGATGTTGGTCGCGGGACTGCTCATGGTCACGCTGGCCCCCGACGCTGGTCGCTGGGGCGGCGGCGCGGTCCCTGGCGGTCCTGCGACTCTCTCACCCGCGCCTGCCTCGCTGTTGGGCTTCCCGTCCGCCACGTCCGACGCCGTCGTGCAACAGTACTGCGTGCGCTGCCACAACGACCGGATGCTGCGCGGTAACCTCTCGCTGGAAGGGTTCACGCTGGACGCGGCGGACGAGGCCGGTGAGATCACGGAGCGGATGATCCGGAAGCTTCGCGTGGGCATGATGCCGCCGCCCGGTGCTCGGCGGCCGTCCGGTGACTCCTTGCTGGTTCTCGTGGAGTCGCTGGAAGCGCACATGGACGCAGCCGCTGCCGCGGACCCGAATCCCGGTGGACGAACGTTCCAGCGTCTGAACCGCGCCGAATACGAGCGTTCGATCTACGATCTGCTCGGTCTGCGAATCGAGGCTGGTGCGTATCTTCCGCTCGATACGAAGAGCGCCAACTTCGACAACATCGCCGACGTGCAAATGGTGTCGCCGACGTTGCTCGACGCGTACCTCAACGCCGCGGCGGAAATCAGTCGGCTCGCTGTCGGAAACCCGGACGCGACCGCGAGCGAGACACAGTACCGGATCCCGCGTTGGGTGTCGCAGACCGAGCGAGTCGAGGGCGCTCCGTTCGGCACGCGTGGCGGCACGTCGGTCGTGCACAACTTTCCCGCGGATGGTGAGTACGTCTTCCGAATCTCGTTCCACCACGAGACGACAGGCACGGTCGTCGGCAACGGACGGTCCGCGCTCCAGACCGCCGACGCACTCGAGGAGATCGAGATCTCGATCGATGGCGAGCGGGTCGCGCTGCTCGAGATGGACCGTTGGATGCACGTCTCTGGCGCGAACGGCGTCGAGATGACGAGCGCACCGATCTTGGTGGCGGGCGGCGCGCGGCGTGTGACGGCGGCGTTCATCAAGCGCACGGACGGGCCGGTACAGGACCTGATCGCGCCACACGACTGGTCGCTCGCCAGCACCGCGATCGCGGGCACGTACGGCGTGAATTCGCTGCCGCATCTGAGGGACCTGGTAGTCGGTGGGCCGCTCACGACGACGGCAGGCGTCTCCGACACGCCGGTTCGGAGGCGCATCTTCACGTGCACGCCTGCGTCGCGGAGTGAGGCTCGCCCGTGCGCGGCCGAGATCATCTCGAGGCTGGGCGAGCAGGCGTTCCGCCGCCCGCTCAGCGAAGACGATCGCGCGGGCTTGATGTCGTTCTATGACGAGGCGGCCGCGGACGGTGGTTTCGAGTTGGGAGTGCGCACCGCGCTCGAGGCGATGCTCGCGAGCCCGCGCTTCGTCTTCCGCTTCGAGCAGCCTCCCGCGCGGGTCGTCGCAGGACAGACGTACCAGATCGATGACTTCGCACTGGCGTCGCGCCTCTCCTACTTCCTGTGGGCGTCGCCTCCGGACGCTGAGTTGCGACAGCTGGCGTCGAGCGGTTCCCTCAGCGACGACCGCGTGCTCGAAGAGCAGACGCTGCGCATGCTCGCTGACGCGAAGGCCGACGCGCTCGGGCCGCGCTTCGCTGGCCAGTGGCTGCGCCTCCAGGACCTCGACAAGATCCACCCGGACGTCCGCCTGGAACCGGACTTCCATCAGCAGCTCGCGGACGCCATGCGTCGAGAGACCGAGCTCTTCTTCAACAGCCTGGTGCGTGAGGATCGCAGCGTGCTCGACCTGTACGCTGCGGACTACACCTTCGTGAACGAGCGGTTGGCCCGGCACTACGGGATCCCCGGCGTCAGTGGCGAGCGGTTCCGGCGCGTCACGTACCCCGACGACACACGTCGGGGCGTGCTCGGGCACGCCAGCATCCTCACCCTGACCTCCCATGCCGGGCGCACCTCGCCGGTGCTGAGGGGGAAATGGGTGATGGAGGTCTTGCTCGGGAGCCCGCCGCCGCCGCCGCCGCCGGGCATTCCGGATCTCGAACAGACTGACGACGTAGTGGATGGTCGCGTGCTTACGACCCGCGAGCGCATGGAGCAGCACCGCGCCAGCCCGACGTGCAATTCCTGCCATCGTTTCATGGATCCCATCGGCCTCGCGCTCGACAACTTCGGAGTCACGGGCAAGTGGCGGACCCGCGAGAACGGCAGCCCGCTGGACACACGCGGGGAACTGTATGACGGTACGCCGATTGCGGGCCCAGCCGACCTCAGGCGGGCGCTGCTGAACCGTCCGGTCCCGCTCATCCGGACCTTCACGGAGAACCTTCTCGCCTACGCGATCGGGCGGCGAGTCGAGTACTTCGATCAGCCGACCGTGCGAGCGATCGCGCGGGCCGCGGAAGCGGACGGCTATCGCATCTCGGCGTTCATCCTGGGCGTCGTGAAGAGCGATGCTTTCCGGATGCAGCGCGCCAACGCAGTCGTGCAGCAGGGCACACAGGGCCAGCAGCCGTGAACGCGGAGGGAGACGGATAACATGCAATTTATCACCGGCAAGCAGATTCCGCGACGCACGTTCATCCGGGGTGTGGGCGCGTCGGTCGCGTTGCCGTTTCTCGATGCGATGGTGCCGGCCGGGCGCGTGTGGTCCAAGGCTCCCCGGGTGGATGACCCCACCCGTCTGATCGCGATCGAGATCGTGCACGGCGCGGCCGGTTGCAACGAGTGGGGTGCCACGCAAAACCTGTGGTCGCCGGTCGCGGTGGGTCGAGACTTCGATCTCTCGCCGAGCGCGCTGCGGCCGCTGGAGCCGTACCGGGACTACCTGACGATCATCAGCAATACCGATGTGCGCAACGCCGAGGCGGCACAGGCCAAGGAGATCGGGGGCGATCACTTTCGGTCCAGCGCGGTCTACCTGACCCAGGCGCACCCGAAGCAGACCGAGAGCTCGGACGTCTCCGTCGGCATCTCGCTGGACCAGATCTACGCGCAGCGTTTTGGGCAGGACACACCGATCCCGTCCATGCAGCTGTGCATCGAGAACGTCGATCAAGCGGGTGGCTGCGCGTATGGCTACGCGTGCGTCTACACCGATACGATCAGCTGGGCCTCGCCCACCGAGCCGCTCCCGATGATCCGCGACCCCCGGGTCGCGTTCGATCAGCTGTTCGGCGCAGGCGGCAGCCCGGAAGAGCGCGCCGCGCGTAGGCAGACGAGCCGGAGCATCCTCGACTGGATCGCCGAGGACCTCGCGGTGCTCAAACGGTCACTCGGACCGAACGACACGGTGCGCCTCGATCGGTATCTGGACAACGTGCGGGAGCTCGAGCGACGCATCCAGAGCGTCGAGGCGCAGAACCGAACGGGGGAGGTTCGTGAGTTGCCGGGGGCACCGGCGGGTGTGCCGGACTCCTTCAGCGAGCACGTGAAGCTGATGTTCGACCTGCAGGCGCTCGCGTTCGCGTCCGACATGACGCGCGTGTTCTCGTTGAAGCTGGGGCGCGACGCGTCGTCACGGGTCTATCCGGAGAGCGGGACGGACACTCCGTTCCACCCCGCGTCGCACCACGGTGGCCGTGAAGAGCCGGTGCTCAACTTTGCCCAGATAAACGAGTACCACGTCGGTCTCCTGCCGTACCTCATGGACCGGCTGAGGGAGATCGAGGAAGGCGATACCCACCTGCTGGACAAGACGATGATCCTCTATGGCTCCCCGATGGCCGACTCCAACCTGCACAATCACCGCCGCTGCCCGTTGATCGTGCTCGGCGGCGCGAACGGGCAACTCGAGGGGAACCTGCACGTCAAGGCTGCCGATGGAACACCGATGGCTGACGCGATGCTCACCCTGCTGCACAAGCTGGGGCTCGAGGACGTCACCCGGTTCGGGGACAACACCGGGGCGCTCGCACTCACGGCGTCGGCATGAAGCGTCCGGATGAGGGGTCGATGATGCATAAGGTACAGGGCTCCAAGCGACTCCACCACAAGGTGTTATGCGTGTTGGCATGCGCGCTGCTGACGTGGGCCGCTACCCCGCCCGATGCACCGGTCGCGGAGGCCGCGATGCGGGGGGACGCCGCCGAGGTTCGCGCGTTGATCGAGCAGGGCGCGGACGTGAACGCGGCGCTCGGAGACGGCATGACCGCTCTGCACTGGGCCGCCGAGCGCGGAGACAGCGAGCTCGCCTCGCTGTTATTGTCGGCTGGAGCTCAGGTGGAATCGATGACACGCCTCGGGGCGTACCGTCCGCTGCACCTCGCGGCTAGGGGCGGTCACGCGTCGGTCGTGCGCGATCTGCTCCAGGCCGGGGCCACGGCCGATCCGGAGACCACGACCGGACACGTAGCGCCGCTCCACCTCGCGGCGGCGTCCGGAAGCGCCTCCGCGGTGGCGGCACTGATCGAGTACGGTGCCGAGGTCGATCGGCGGGAGACGGCCTGGGGGCAAACGCCGCTGATGTTCGCCGCAGCGGCGGGCCGGGTGCAAGCGATCGGCGCGCTGCTGGACGGTGGCGCGGCGATCGATTTGGCAGCCCACGTGTTGGACATGCCCACGAGAGACGCCGAGGACCGAGACGACCAGGCCGAGCAGCGACGACGCGCGGCTGTCGAGCGCGGCGAGCCGGTATCGGCGCGAGGGGCGGGTGTAGTCGAACGTGCGGGCGCGCCTCCCCCCGCTCCGGGCACCGCTCCGGGCGGGAGCGGTGGCGCCGGGGGCATAGATGTCAACGAAGCTCAGCGGGACCGCGTGGCGCAGCGGCTGTCGCACGCGCAGCTCGTGGGAGGGTACGGTGGTCTGAGTGCGCTCTTGCTCGCGGTTCGTGAGGGGTATTCCGGCGCTGCGATGGCGTTGCTCGACGGCGGGGCCGAGATCGATCAGGTGAGCGCGGGGGACCGCACGAGTCCACTGCTGATGGCGATCCTCAACGGCCACTTCGATCTGGCCATGGAGCTCTTCGCGCGCGGCGCCGACGCACAGCTCGCGAGCGACGCGGGCGCGACCCCACTCTACATCGCGCTCAACACACAGTGGATCCCGAAGTCTCGGCACCCGCAGCCGACGCACCGGCTGCAGCAGGAGGTCACGTACCTCGACCTGATGCGAGCCTTCCTGGACGGAGGAGTAGACCCCAACGTGCGACTCACCAAGCAGCTCTGGTTCACCACGTTCGGGGACGACTACCTGAGGGTCGACCGTACCGGTGCGACACCGTTTTGGCGCGCGGCGTATGCTCTGGACGTCGCGGCGATGAAGCTCCTGGTAGCGTACGGCGCCGATCCGAATGTACCGACCTTGAAGACACCTGGCCGCCGCTTCGCCAGGGGCGGGAGTAGGGGCGAGAGCACGGCCGGCGACGATCCGTCAGGGCTGCCGCCGATTCCGGTCGGCGGGCCGGGTGTGTGGCCGATCCACGCAGCGTCTGGTGTCGGCTACGGGGAGGGCTACGCGGCGAACATCCACCGACATGTGCCGGATGGATGGCTCCCCGCGGTGCGCTACCTCGTCGATGAGCTAGGCGCGGACGTGAACCTGCGGGACCTCAACGCATACAGTGCACTTCACCACGCCGCCTCACGCGGCGACGACGCGCTGATTCTGTATCTGGTCGAGCGTGGCGCGGATGTTAACACGGTGAGTCGACGCGGTCAGACCACGGTGGACATGGCGAATGGTCCCGTGCAGCGCATCACGCCATTCCCCCGCACGATCGCGCTGCTCGAGGGGCTCGGAGCCAAGAATAACCACAACTGTGTAGGCTGCTAGCCGGCCCCAGCGCCGGCTAGCAACAGTGCCAGGAGCTCCTCGAAGCGTTCGCGGAGAGCTTGGTCAACGCTGATCACAGCCGTGATCCGGTCGTACTCCTCCTGGGGGATTCCGTGCTCGGACAGGATCGTCTCGATCCGTTCGGCCAGCTCGGTCCTCAGCCGCGCCTGCCCCTGAACGTCGTGGGTACGGCCGAATTCGCGTTGGAATGCGTCACGCGCCGAGTCCAGCACGACGTGCGCCTTCGTGTACGTGCTGAGCGCCTCCTCGGTGAGCTCCGCCGGAGGCGCCTGCTGGGCGGAGAGGTGCCCGGTAATTGCGGAGAGAGCAAACAGTGTGGTGACGAGGGCGTGTTTCATCATCAGCCATTCTACTCCTTTGTCTGGTCCCTTGCCAGGCGTCGCCAAGACTTTCGTGGCGGCGCGGAGAGTCCCCCTGTACATTATGAAATCGCATCCTCGACGGAGTCCGCTGGGCGCTGTGACCGTCAACACGAGGCTCGCCCCCGGGGTCGTGATTAGGACGCCAATGAAGAGACCCGAATGAAAACGCTCACCACGATGTCCGCGCTCGGCATCCTGATCGTCTTGGTGGGCGAGCCTGAGACCGGTGTCGCTCCCTGGGATCGCGCGCCCGCTCTCCCCTCGGGTGCGGTTCTCGCCGTATCCCAGCCCGCCTCCCACAACGAGGTGATTCAGACGTACTGCGTTCGTTGCCACAACGACCGCATGCTGCGCGGTAACATGTCGCTGGAGGAGTTCGACGCCGAGGCGGCAAGCGAGAACGCGGAAGTCGCGGAGAAGATGATCCGCAAGCTGCGCGCGGCGATGATGCCACCGCCGGGCGCGAGGCGTCCCGCCGGGGACACGTTGGTGGCTCTGGCAGAGGCCCTCGAGGACGTTCTGGATGCGGCTGCGGCCGCGCACCCGATGCCCGGCGGCCGGACGTTCCAGCGTCTGAACCGGGCCGAGTACGAGCGTTCGATCCGTGAGCTCTTGGCGCTCGACGTGGACGCGGGCCGGTACCTGCCGCTCGATACGAAGAGTGCGAACTTCGACAACATCGCGGACGTGCAGTTGCTGTCCCCGATGCTGTTGGACGCGTACATGAACGCCGCGAGCGAGATCGCTCGTCTCGCCGTGGGCGATCCGGACGCGTTGCCAAGCACTACGACGTATACGAACCCCGGATACGTCTCCCAATGGGACCGTGCCGAGGGCGCGCCTTTCGGGACCCGAGGGGGCATCTCCACTACCCACACGTTCCCCGCCGACGCCGAGTACGTGTTCAACATGGCGTTCGAGCATACCACGACCGGTGGCTTCTTCGGAGGCACCGCCCGAGGAGAGCAGATCGAGCTGTCCATCGACGGGGAGCGGGTGCAGCTCCTCGAAGTCGACCGTTGGATGAGCGTCTCAGATCCGAACGGTGTGAACATGCGGTCCGAGTCCATCTTCGTGCGCGCTGGTCCGCACCGGGTCTCCGCCGTGTTCCTACGCCAGAGCGAGGGTCCCATGGAGGATCTCGTCTCGCCTCACGATTGGTCGCTCACAGACCGGCAGATCGGCGTGAACGGGTACGGAGTGACCGCTCTCGCTCATTTGAAGGACCTGGCCATCGTCGGACCGTACGGCGCCACAGGCGTCTCGGAGACCCCGGCACGGCAGAGGATCTTCACCTGCCGTCCGGCGTCGCCCGCCGAGGCTCGACCGTGCGCCGAACGGATCGTCACCCGCCTGGGCACACGGGCCTTCCGCCGCCCTCTCACGCCGGAAGACATCGGGGGCTTGATGAGTTTCTATGACCTGGGGGCGGCGGACTCCGGCTTCGAGCGGGGCGTGCGCACCGCGCTGGAGGCCATGCTCGCGAGTCCTGATTTTGTCTTCCGCTTCGAGGAGCCCGCGGGTGACGTAACGCCGGGGGAGAGCTACCGGATCAGCGACATCGCGCTCGCTTCACGCCTTTCGTTCTTTCTCTGGGGCACACCACCGGACGAGGAGCTCATCGAGCGCGCTGCCCGGCACGAGCTCTCCGACGCGGCCGAGTTCGAGCGCCAGGTACGCCGCATGCTCGCGGATCCGCGCGCCGACGCGCTCGGTACCCGCTTCGCCGCCCAGTGGCTGCGGCTCGACGACCTCGACAAGGTGCACCCCGACCGGCTGTTGTACCCCGACTACCATCAGCAGTTGGCCGACGCCATGCGCCGGGAAACCGAACTCTTTTTCAACAGCCTCGTTCGCGATGATCGCAGCCTGCTCGATCTCTACACCGCAGACTACACGTATGTGAACGAGCGGCTGGCCAAGCACTACGGTATCGAAGGCGTAGTCGGGGAGCGGTTTCGTCGGGTCACGTATCCGGACGAGACGCGGCGAGGCTTGTTGGGCCATGGCAGTATCCTGACCCTGACGTCGCACGCCGGCCGGACGTCACCGGTCCTGCGCGGCAAGTGGGTCATGGAGGTGCTGCTCGGCATCCCGCCGCCTCCACCGCCTCCGGGCATCCCGGATCTCGATGAGACCGAGGGGTCGGAGGATGGCCGTATGCTCACGACGCGCGAGCGCATGGCCTTGCACCGGGCCAGCCCCTCGTGCAACTCGTGCCATCGCTTCATGGACCCCATCGGCCTGGCGCTCGACAACTTCGACGTGACGGGCCGGTGGCGGATCCGCGAAAACGGCGTGCTGCTCGACACGCAGGGCGAGCTGTATGACGGAACGCCCGTGACGAGCCCGATGGAGCTACAGCAGGCGCTGGTGCGGCGGCCGATCCCGCTCATCCGCACCTTCACCGAGAATCTGATGACGTACGCGCTTGGGCGGCGCGTCGAGTACTACGATCAGCCCACCGTCCGGGCGATCACGAAGAAAGCCGCGTCCGAGGGGTACAGGATGTCGGCGTTCATTCTGGGTGTGGCCACGAGCGACGCATTTCAGATGCAGCAGACGGCGGTTGCGGTCGAGCAGCCGTCCGGGAGCGATCGGTAGCAGGGGCTGACCCCCCGAGGGAGAATCAGAGATGGAGTTCATCACCGGCAGGCATCTTCCCCGGCGCACATTCCTTCGTGGTATGGGAGCGGCGGTGGCGCTGCCCTTCATGGACGCGATGGTGCCCGCAGGCCGTGTGTGGTCTGGGGCAGCGCGCCAGGCCGCCGATCCCACGCGTCTCGTCGCGATCGAGATGGTGCACGGAGCCGCGGGCTGCAACGAATGGGGTGCGAGCCAAAACCTGTGGGCGCCGGCCGCAACAGGGCGGGACTTCGACCTCTCTCCCACCGCGCTGAGCCCGCTGGAACCGTTCCAGGACAAACTCACGATCATCAGCAATACCGACGTGCGCATGGCGGAGGCGTACAAGCCGCACGAAATCGGCGGCGACCACTTCCGCTCGAGTGCCGTCTTCTTGACCCAGGCGCATCCGAAGCAGACGGAGGGCTCCGATGTCTTCGTCGGCACGTCGATCGATCAGCTCTACGCGCACCGCTTCGGCCAGGATACGCCGATTCCCTCCATGCAGCTGTGCATCGAGAACATCAATCAGTCGGGGGGCTGCGCGTATGGGTACACCTGCGTGTATACCGACTCCATCAGTTGGGCGTCTCCGACCGAACCGCTTCCCGTGATCCGGGATCCGCGCGTCGCCTTCGACCAGCTCTTCGGAGCGGGTGGCACTGCTGAAGAGCGCCTCACGCGTCGTCGCACCAACTCGAGCATACTGGACTGGATCGGGGACCGTGTCGCCGCGCTCAAGCGCGAGCTCGGGCCGAACGATCTCGAGCGCCTCGACCGGTACCTGGAGAACATCCGTGAGATCGAGCGGCGCATCCAGGGCATCGAGGCGCACAACTCGAGCGGGGAGCCCAGAGAGCTGCCCGAGGCGCCGGCCGGTGTCCCGGATTCCTTCGAAGAGCACATGCACTTGATGTTCGACGTCCAGGTGCTGGCCTTCTCCTCAGACGTAACGCGCGTCTTCTCTCTCAAGATGGGCCGCGACTCCTCTGCGCGAGTCTTTCCTGAGAGTGGGTCCGATCGCCCGTTCCACCCGGCGTCGCACCACGGGGGTCGGGACGAGTCGGTTCTGGAGTTCGCCAAGATCAACCGATACCACGTCAGCATGCTGCCATATCTGCTGGAGAAGTTGCAGGACGTTGATGAAGGCGGCACCTCGCTGCTCGACAAGACCATGATTCTTTACGGCTCGCCGATGGCCGACTCCAACTTGCACAACCATCGTCGCGCACCGCTGATCGCGCTCGGCGGCGCAAACGGGGCCCTGGAGGGTGGACTCCATTTGAAGGCACCGGACGGGACCCCGATGGCGAACGCGATGCTCAGCATGCTGCATGGGCTGGGTCTGGACGACATGACCAATTTCGGCGACAGCACGGGCGAATTCGCTCTCTCGATGCCTTCGCTCTCGAGCCAGGGCTGACGCGGAATGATGAAGGAGAGGACGATGAGATCTGTTGGCATTCCCTCCCGATCAGTCGGCGTGCTTTGCATGGCGATGGCGCTCTCGGGCTGGGCGCTGGCCGATCAACCAATCACGGAGGCGGCAAGGCGCGGCGATGCGGACGCAGTGCGCTCGTTGCTGCGCGCCGGTGCGGACGTGAACGCGTCCGAAGGCGACGGCATGACGGCGTTGCACTGGGCGGCGGAAGCCGGCCACGTCGACATCGCCGAGATTCTGATCCAGGGGGGCGCGAACGTCGACGCCGCGACGCGCCTCGGTGACTACACGCCGCTGCATCTAGCGGGTCGCCAAGGGAACGCATCGTTTGTCCATGTGCTCTTGGAAGCTGGTGCGGATGTCAACGCAACCACGACGGCCGGTGGCTCCACCGCGCTGCACTTCGCTGCGGGATCCGGCAGCGTTGAGGCGGTCACGGCGTTGCTCCAGCACGGGGCACGCGTTAGCGCACGCGAGTCGAGTCGGGGCCAGACTCCACTGATGTTCGCTGCGGCCAAGGGACGTTCCGGCGTGATTCGGGCCTTGCTGGCGCATGGAGCCGATCCCGCTCTCGCTTCGCTGGTCGTGGACCTTCCTCAGAGGTTGGTGGAGGACCGAGCCGCGCGACAGCGACGTAGTCAAGCGCTCGAAGAGTTCCGAGCGGAGGCAGGACCGGGGAACGAGGTGTGGCGCCCGAGCCCCAGTCAGGTGGAGGCGGCCGTGCGCGCCGCGATACAGACGCCGGAATCGGAACGAGATCAAACCGCAAGTCTGGATCAGGCTGCCGATGCGCTCCGGCAAGAGCTCGGTCGGGAGCAAGCGGAGGAGGCTCCGCAGCAGGCCCCGCCAACGGAGGTGACTTCACTTTCCTTCGTCGACCTCGTTGGCACGACAGGCGGAATGACCGCGCTGTTATATGCTGTCCGAGAGGGCCACGCCGAGGCTGCTTTCGCGCTGCTGGAAGGTGGCGCGGACATTAACCGGGTGAACTCGGGCGACCATACGAGTGCGATCGCCGGCGCGGTCATCAATGGGCACTTCGACCTCGCGTTGCAGCTTCTCGAACGCGGTGCCGACCCGAATGTGGTGAGTGAAGCCGGCACCGGCCCCCTCTTCGCGACACTCAACACGCAGTGGGCACCGAAGGCTCGATACCCGCAACAGCAGGCCTATCGGCAACAACAGGCGACGTACCTGGACGTCATGGGCGCGCTGCTCGAGGCGGGCGCGGATCCCAACCAGCGGCTCACGAAACACGTCTGGTTCATGGAGTACACCTTCACGCACCTCGGCATCAACATGACGGGCGCGACGCCGTTCTGGCGTGCCGCCCACGCTCTGGATATCGAGGCCATGAAGCTGCTGGTGGCGTATGGCGCGGATACGAGTATTCCGACGGTGAACGTGCCTCGGGGTCGGCGTGGCGGGCGTGGAGCCCGTGCCGATGAGTCGGGGTTGGACCCCGTACCGCCCGGGGGCCCGGGCGTCTACCCGATCCACGCTGCGACGGGTCACGGATACGGCATAGGGTATGCGGGCAACTCACACCGGCATGTCCCGGACGCGTGGCTTCCGACGTTGAAATATCTCGTCGAAGAACTGGGCGCCGACGTCAACATGCGGGATGCGAATGCATACGCTCCGCTACACAATGCAGCCGCTCGCGGCGATACCGAGATGATCCGATACCTCGTCGACCACGGGGCCGACGTCATGGTGGTCAGCCGGCGCGGCCAGACCACGGTGGACATGGCCAACGGACCACAGCAACGGACCCAGCCGTACCCAGAGGCGATCGAGTTGCTCGAGAGCCTGGGCGCCAACAACAGCCACCGCTGTGCGTCCTGTCAGTAGATAGGTCCGGCTGCTCCCACAGCGGTGGTTCGATCGAGAGATGATTCTGATGCGTTCCCCTTCGTGCGTTCATAAGTTTGCCTTCTTCGTTCTCGCGGTTGGGGCGGTCGCACTCCCCGCTGCTGCACAGACCCCCGATCAGATCGCGGATGCCACCCGTGTGCTCGAGTGGCGCCCCATCGGTCCCACCATCATGGGCGGTCGCGTATCGGATCTGGCCGTGGTGGAGTCCGACCCGCGCATCTTTTACGTCGGGACCGCCACCGGCGGGGTCTGGAAGACCGAAAACGCGGGAACGACGTTCGAGCCGATCTTCGATCACGAGCAGACCTCATCGATCGGCGATGTCACCCTAGCTCCGTCGAATGCGAACGTAGTGTGGGTCGGAACTGGGGAGCCGCAGAATCGGCAGTCTTCGCCGTGGGGCAATGGCGTATACCGCTCCACCGACGCGGGCGGGTCGTGGACCCACCTGGGGCTCGAGAACACGCATCACATCTCCCGCATTCAGGTGCACTCGCGAGACCCCGACGTGGCGTACGTCGCCGCCGTAGGCCACCTCTGGGGCGCGAACCCCGAGCGTGGCGTCTACAAGACGAGCGATGGGGGCCAGACGTGGCAGCTCGTGCTCTTCATCGACGAGAACACGGGCGCGATCGACCTCGCGATGGATCCGAACGATCCGCAGACGCTGTTCGCCGCGATGTACCAGCGCCAGCGGCGTGCGTGGGGCTTCAACGGTGGAGGACCCGGCAGCGGCATTTACCGCACGACCGACGGCGGAGCCACGTGGACAGAGCTGACCGAGGGACTACCTGAGGGCGACAAGGGCCGCATCGGACTCGATATCTACCGGGGGGATGGCAACCGCGTGTGCGCCTTGGTGGAGGCCGAGGCGCGCACCCCGGGACAGGGCCGCGGTGGGGGACCTAGTGGGCGGCGTTCCCGCAGCGGCGTGTACTGCTCGACGGACCGCGGCAACAGCTGGCAGCAGCTATCCACGACGAACAACCGCCCGATGTACTACTCGCAGATTCGCATCGACCCCAACGACCCGGAGCGGATCTACCTGAGCGGTTCGAACCTGTACCGATCGTCAGACGGCGGGCGAACCTTCACGAACGACGCCGCGGCGGGCGTGCACAGCGACCACCACGCGCTCTGGATCGATCCGAGCGACTCGGATCATCTGTTGCTCGGTGGCGACGGTGGTGTGTCCGTGAGCTGGGACCGGTCCGACAACTGGTTCCAGTTCCGCAATCTCTCGATCTCACAGTTCTACGAGATCAGCGTCGACATGCGTGACCCGTACCACGTCTGCGGTGGGCTCCAGGACAACGGCTCGTGGTGCGCGCCGTCCGACACGTGGTCGAATAAGGGCATCCGCACGCGGGACTGGTACAACGTCGGGAGCGGAGACGGCTTCTTCACCGTCCCGCACCCGTCGGACCTCAACGTCATGTTTGCGCAGTCCCAGGGCGGCAACCTGACACGGGTCGATCTTACGACGATGGAGCGCTCCCGCCTCCGTCCCATCGGGCGACCGGGAGACGATGACGAGGATCCCGATCTGCGATGGAACTGGAATACGCCGATCCTGCAGTCGGCGCACGACGGCAACACGATCTACTTCGGCTCGAATGTCCTCTTCAAGTCGACCGATCTCGGCCAGAACTGGCAGGCGATCAGCGGCGACCTGACGTATGCGATCGACCGAGAAACGCTCGAGCTCATGGGTGTGCTCGGCTCCGAGCCTCAGATGTCGCTCAACGACGGTCAGTCCTCGTACGGCAACCTGACCGCGCTCGGCGAGTCCCCGATCGATGCGAATGTGCTGTACACGGGCGGCGACGACGGGAGATTGCACGTGACGCTTGATGGCGGCGCCACCTGGACCGACATCACCGACCGAGTCGAGGGACTGCCAGCCAACACGTATGTAACGCGCATCGTCGCGTCGCACGCGGACGTCGGCACGGTCTACGTGGCTTTCGACGGGCACCGCTCCGACGACTTTTCGGCGTACGTATACGTGAGCAATAACTTTGGCGAGGACTGGCGGCTGATCACGTACGGACTTCCGGAGAGTTCCGTGAGCGCGCTGGCGCTGCATCCTCGAAACTCGAACCTGCTCTTTGTCGGAAACGAGATCGGCGTGTATACGTCCCTCGACGGGGGAGAGCAGTGGGTACGACTCGAGAACGGTCTGCCGACGGTGCCCGTCGATGACATCAAGATCCACCCGCGCGACAACGATCTCGTGATCGGGACCCACGGACGGGGCATCTGGATCATGGACGACATCGCGCCGCTCGAAGAGCTGACGCCGCAGGTGGTGGCTTCCACGGCGCATCTGTTCTCGGTGCGGCGTGCCACTTCGTACAACGTGTATCGTCCGCAGGGTTGGACGCCCGGCATCCACGAGGATCCCAACCCGCCGATAGGCGCGCGCATCAGGTACTATCTCGGCTCCGAGATGGACGATGTCTCCCTCACGGTGACCGACGCGATGGGCCGCACCATCCGCGAGCTAGAAGCCGTGGGCGAGGCCGGTCTCAACGAAGTCATCTGGGATCTACGCCTGGTCGAGGACGGCACGGACGGTGAGCCGATGGATCCGGGACCGCGCGTGCTCCCGGGCACGTACCTGGTGCAGCTTTCCGCCGGGGACGCGGTCATCGAGGGCGAGGTGAGGGTGCGGCTGGATCCCCGCGTCGGATTGAGCCGGGCCGTCATGGCCGAGCGGCACGAGGCGATGATGTCGTCGTACCGCCTCTCCGGGGTCGTACAGCTTGCGAGGCGGGCGCTCAGCGAAGCTGAAGATCAGCTCGAGGCTGTGCAGGATCTGTTGGATGAAGGAGAGAACGGGACCGAGGCGCTCGCCGAAGAGGTCACGGCGCTACTCGACGAGCTCGACGACGTGGGCGACGAACTGGGGGACGCCGACGGCGGTGCCGGCCAGATGAATGCCATCCAGTCGGTGAGTGGGCCACCGACCGCCGATCAGTTGTATCAGATCGATCGTTCGTGGCGGGAGCTGCCCTCGGTGATCGATCGCGTGAACGGCCTGACCACCACCCGGACGTCCGCGGTGCTCGAGCAAGTGTACCAGGCTAGCGTGCGCCCCGAGGTGGCTCAACCGATCCAGATGCCTAGGCGCTAGCGTGGCGGAGTTCGAGGAACGCATGCGCGACGAGCTGATCGAGGCGTGGCAGACCAATCACCGCATCAACCTCTACCTCATCGAGGGCATCAGCGTGGAGGGGCTGCGTAGCTCGCTTTCGACCCGGGGCGGCAGAGATGTGGCCCGGCAGTTCGCTCACTTGCACAACACGCGGATCTGGCACCTGGAGAGGAGGGCGAAGGATCTCGCCCAGGGGCTGGAGAAGTTCGAGTCGAAGTACTCACCGAACAAGCAGGAGCTGGTGGAAGCGTTGACGGCGTCGGCCGAAGCCATTTCTGTCTTCCTCGGAGACGTCTGGGAGGGAAAAGCGAAGCGGCGCGGCTTCAAGAAAGGTGTTTTCACCACCCTCGCGTACTTCGTGGCTCACGAGGGCCATCACAGAGGTGGCATCTTGCTGACGCTGAAGCAGTGCGGTCACATGCCCTCGAAGGATGTCGTGTACGGCATATGGGGGTGGGACCAGCGGTAGTAGCGACACTCTGAACTCTTGGAGCGGCGACCATGGCGCGTGTGCTCATCTTGCTGTCCCTAGCCGCCGCCTTGTGCGCCCCGCCGGTGCGAGCCCAGTGGCCGTCCGACGACGCCGAGCCAGCGGAATTCAGTCTAGGCATCAACGCGAAGCTCCTGTGCTCGGGCATCTGGGTGCAGGGTAGGGACCCCGAGCTGCACGTTCAGGCCGACCTGAGGCGTTTCGAGCACTTCGGCTGGGGTGACGACTTCACCTACGAGGTCGATGATGAGCGGAAGCGGGTCACGTTGACTGCGCCTGGCGTCCCCTCTCGGGTGGCGCAGTACAACCTCGACCAAGGCTGTGCCTTGCTCCCCCGGGGCGCGGATGACGTTTACTTCGAAGCCTCCGAGGTCGGCGCGGAGTGGCCCCTCAAGAACTGGAATCTGTGGCCTACCGGTGAGCGTCTGCTGGACCAACCGCGGCCTAGGGAAGTCGATGCCGAAGCCCTCGACCGGGCCCTCGATTACGCGATCGCGAACCACGAACACGGTCAGAACACCCGCGCGGTCGTGGCGGTCTACAAGGGCCGGATCATCGGCGAGCGGTACGCCCCTGGCATCCCGAGGGACATGCCGCACCTGTCCTGGTCCCAGGGAAAGAGCATCACCGCGGCGCTCGTCGGGGTGCTCGTCCAACAGGGCGAGCTGAGCGTGGATCAAGCCGCGCCGATCGCCGAATGGAACGAGGCCCCCGATGACCCCCGCTCCAAGATCACGATCAGGGATCTCCTGAACATGAGCAGTGGGCTCGACTTCAATAACTATGGCCTCGGGCGACCGGGCTCCCTCTCAACTCAAAACCATCACTTCAGGATCTACTTCGACGGCATCAACGTCTTCGATCACGCGGTGAGCTTCCCGCTCGAAGCCAAGCCGGGCGAGCGCTGGGAGTACCTGAACTCCGACCCGCTCACCTTGGGCAAGATCGTGCGCGAGACCGTGGAGGCGCGCGGTCAGGACTACCACGCGTTCCCGTGGACGGACCTGTTCGACAAGATCGGGATCAAGACCGCGGTCCTGGAAACGGACGCGTGGGGCAATTTCATCATGACCGGCTACGACTACATGTCCGCCCGCGACTGGGCGCGGTTCGGACTGCTGCATCTCCAGGACGGCTTGTGGGGCGAAGAACGGATCTTACCGGACTGGTGGAGTGATTTCGTGAGCACGCCAGCTCCGGCCAGCGCGAACCTCGGGTACGGGGGGATGTTCTGGCTGAACGCCGGGAGTCGCTACGACCGCATTCCCCAGGACGCCTACTGGCCGTCGGGCTTCATGGGCCAGACGACCATGATCATCCCGTCCCGGGACATGATCATCGTGCGGCTGGGTCCGAGCCCGGGTGGTGGGTTCGGTACGTACCTGAACAAGGTGGTGGGGGACATACTCGACTCGGTGGGCGCCCGAGAGGATGCGGGGCCCGGACGATGAAGGGGCCCGGGAGGAGGGTCCGGGTGGCGCTACTCACTTGGCTTCCCCTGTCACTGGGCAGCTGCGTTGGGACGGACACTGAAGACGTCTCCGACGATCCGTTCGATGTCGCGCTCTGGACTGTTGAAGGCCCCCTCGTGACCATCGGCTCCGTCGATGACTCGGTGTATGCGTTCGGCGTCGTGCAAGGACTCGACGTCGGTCCGGACGGCCTGGTCTACTCGAGGCACTTTGGCGAAGTCCCGATTCGTCGTTGGACGCGCGACGGCGACGCTGCAGGTAGCGTAGGCCGCGAGGGTGAGGGCCCGGGGGAGTTCATCTCGCCCCGCGCCGTGGGCTTCTTCGGTGACTCGCTCTGGGTGATGGACGGGCGGGCGTACCGCGTGAGTTACTTCGACCTCGACGGCGCTTTCCTGGGGTCCGTCACGCCTCGCGTGGACCTGGGCAGCGCGGAAGACCATCCCGTAGCCCCGCCACGGCCCGAGAGGCCGCTTCGCGATGGTACCATGCTGGGGCAGTCTCCGGCGTGGTCCCAAGAGATGGCGACCGGGGAGCTCACGGGCACACCGGTGGTCCATACGGACGCGTCGGGGGTGACGTTGGCCCGCGTTTGGATGCGCCCGCACCGCACTACGGACGTTCTCGCGCTGCTCAACGAGGACCGCCCAGGAGGCTCGTTCGGTCCGCAGCCATTCGGGGACGGGCCACTGAGCGCCATGACGGAGCACGGCTACCTCGTCGTAGACAGGCGCGCTCACGAAGGGCAGGGTCCGGGCACGTTGCGGCTCACACTCATCGGGCTGGGGGGTGACACGTTGATCGACCATGCCACCCGATACGAGACCGAGCGTCTTCCGCCCTCGGTCGTCGACAGTACCGCGGACGCACGAGCCGCGGGCATGCACAGCTTCATGAGCCGGCGAGACCCGGGCCTGGCGCTGGGGGCGATCCAGGCGCGCGTGCGTGAAGCGACGTACGCCCCCCAGTTCCTTCCCCCGGTCGACCAGATGGTGATCGCGAACAACGGCGACATCTGGCTCCGGCGCAACTCGCTCGGAAGCGGGGACCGGGAGTGGTGGATCTTCGACTCGGGGCTCGAGCCGGTTGGCCGAGCGGTTACCCCGGCGGACCTGGCAGTGCGCGCCATCGTGGGCGAAGATATGTGGGGTGTCATCACTGACGAATTGGACGTCAGCTACATTGTGCGCTATCGGCTCCGGAGCGGTCCGGGTGGGGTGTGACTGGTTGACGTCCCAGCCCCCTCCCACCATCGTTCGGCCACCTCGATTGATCAGGAGACGCGGCGTCCATGCACGCACGGAGTACGGCCACCACGACCACTACTACGGGCCGGATTGTCGGCCCCGGGGCGGCGTGCGTCGATTGACCTGAATCGAATCCAGACGCAGAGCGCGGCCCCGACCAACGGGCGCCGCGCTTTTTTCTTTCTTGCTGGCGCCCGAGATTCGTAACTCGGAACCACAAGCAAAGAAGGAACCTAATGTCCAGCGAACAGATCCGGATCACGCTTCCCAACGGCGACGTCCTCGAAATGGATCGCGGTTCCACGGCCGGCGACGTAGCGGCGTCCATCGGTCCAGGTCTCGCCACGGCGGCGCTCGCGGCGGTCGTCAACGGCGAGACCGTCGGGCTCGCGGAGCCCATCGAAGAGGATGCTGAGATATCGATCCTCACCGAGAAGAGCCCAGAGTCCCTGGCCGTCCTGAGGCACTCGGCGGCGCACATCCTCGCTACGGCGGTGCGCGAGCTGCGTCCCGGAGCGGGCATCGGATTCGGCCCGGCGATCGACGACGGTTTCTACTACGACTTCGAGGTCGATGCGCCGTTTACGCCCGAAGATCTCGAGGAATTCGAGAAGAAGATGGGGGAGATCACAGCGGCAGATCAGCCCTTTTCGCGCAGACGTGTCTCCAAAGACGAGGCGCGCGAGCTGTTCAGCGACGACCCGCTCAAGCTCGAGCGTCTCGAGGAGTTCGACGCCGACGAAGTGATCACGGTCTACGAGAACGGTCCGTTCCTCGACCTGTGCAAGGGTCCGCACGTGCCGACCACGGGGAAGCTGGAGCACTTCAAGCTGCTTTCGGGCGCGGGCGCGTATTGGAGAGGCGACGAGAAGCGCCAGATGCTGCAGCGCATCTACGGCACCGCGTTCCACAAGAAGGCCGCCCTCGAAGAGCACTTGCAGCGTCTCGAAGAGGCGAAGAAGCGGGATCACCGTGTGCTTGGCAAAGAGCTCGACCTGTTCTCCATCCAGGAGGTGGTGGGGCAGGGCTTGGTGCTCTGGCACCCCAAGGGCGCGATCATCCGGCACACCATCGAGGAGTTCCTCAAGACGACGCTTCTGCGGCACGGGTACGACCTCGTGTATACGCCGCAGATCGCGAGCGAGGAGTTGTACAAGATCAGCGGGCACCTCGAGGTCTTCGAGGAGAACATGTTCCCGGCGATGGACGATGAGGGCACGCGCTTCCGCATGAAGCCGATGAACTGCCCGCATCACTTCATGATCTACAAGACCCAGACGCGCTCGTACCGCGACCTGCCGCTCCGATTCGCAGAGCTCGGCACGTGCTACCGCTATGAGCGGTCCGGCACATTGCACGGCATGTTTCGCGTGCGCTGCTTCACTCAGGACGATGCCCACATCTTCGTTCGACCGGACCAGATCGCGGACGAGTACGACAGCTTGCTGGACTTGGCGGACTATTTGCTGAAGATCTTCGGCTACGAATACCGTCTGGCGCTCGCGACCCGGCCGGAGAAGGCGATCGGGGACCCGGCGGTCTACGACGAGGCCACGGAGACGCTGCGTGGCGTGCTCGACGGGCGCGGTGTGGAGTACCAGGTCGACGAGGGCGGTGGCGCCTTCTACGGTCCCAAGATCGACGTCAACGTCGTGGACGCGATCGGGCGTGAGTGGCAAGGAGGTACGTTCCAGCTCGACTTCCAGATGCCGGAACGCTTCGGCCTGGAGTACATCGGGTCCGACAATACGCCGCACAAGGCGGTCGTCATCCACCGCACGTTGCTCGGCTCGATGGAGCGCTTCGTGGGTGGCCTGATCGAACACTACGCCGGCGCGTTTCCGACCTGGATAGCACCGGAACAGGTGCGAGTTCTCCCGGTCGGCGAGCACTGGGACGAGAGCGCCCGCTCCCTAGTGGCCGACTTAAAGTCGGCCGGGATTCGGGCGTCGGTGGAGGGGCGGGAGACGCTCGGCTACCGAATTCGGGAAGCCGAGACCCTCAAGATCCCATACATGGGCGTGGTCGGGGAGCGGGAGGCCGCGGACGGCACGGTCGCGGTCCGCCGGCGGGGCGCGGGAAAGAAGCAGGAGGTCATGGGCCGCGAGCAGTTCATCGCCCTAGTGGTCGGTGAGGTCGAGACGAGGGCGCTCGGTTGAGCGCTCCGAAAGGGTGATGCTCACGCCTGATTCGCCGCCACTGGCGACCGTGGGTCGTCCCGAAATCGAGAAAACCGTGCTATTGAGCGCCATCTGTTTAGGCATGGAAACAACACAGTTGACGTGTCACGAGAGTTCCGGCAAATTCTGCGTCCGTCTTCATGGCGGGTCACAATTGAGAAGTGGGCCGTGCTGACCGCCGGTCCCACCCTCAGGGCTTCTAACAGGCTGACATGAGGGTCGCGGGGGTCGGTGCTCTGGCTGCTCCTGGCATCTTCCCTGGTCGCGGCCCGAGACCTGTCTCGGGCCTTTTTTTGTCACGATTCGATTGGAGGTAAGCACAAATCAGCAGAGACCGCGTCCGCGTTAACGATCAGATTCGGATCAGCCCTGTGCGGCTCATCCAGGACGATGGCGAGCAGATCGGCATCGTCTCCATCGACGAGGCCCGGGAACGGGCGACGGAGCGGGGGATGGATCTGGTAGAGGTTGCCGCGGAGGCCCGGCCGCCCGTGGTCAAGATGATGGACTACGGAAAGTACAAGTACGAAGCCGCCAGGGCCGCCCGCGAAGCGCGGAAAAAGCAGCACACGATCAAAGTCAAGGAGGTGAAGTTCCGCCCCGGGATCGAAGATCATGATTACGAGTTCAAGGTGGGGCACGCCCGCCGATTCCTCGAGGAAGGGAACAAGGTCAAGCTGACCATGATGTTCCGGGGACGGCAGGTTACCCACCCGGAGATTGGCCTTCAGGTGCTTTCGCGCGTGATGGAGGATCTCGAAGAACTCGGCAAGGTGGAGTCGCAACCGAACATGGAAGGTCGGGTCATGTCGATGGTCGTGGCCCCGCTGAGTACGAAGTAAGAGTGAAGACCGGGCCCTGGGCCTGGACCCCAGGGAGAACGGAGATAGATCGATGCCGAAGATGAAGACGCACCGCGGTGCGGCTAAACGGGTTAAGAGGACCAGTACGGGAAAGCTCAAACGCATGCGCGCGTTCAAGAGCCACATCCTCACCAAGAAGGACCGGAAGCGTAAGCGCCGGCTGCGAAGCTCCACCCTCGTGTCGGCCGCCGACAAGAAGCGTGTCAATCGCATGCTCCCCTACGGCTCCTGAGGAGGGAGATCCATGCCTAGAGCAACCTCCGCCGTACCGCGGAACAAGCGTAAGAAGAAGATATTCAAGGTCGCCAAGGGTTACTTCGGCGGGCGCAAGAACCTCTACCGTACCGCGAAGGACGCCGTCGAGAAGGGTTGGGAGCACGCCTACCGGGACCGCAAGAAGAAGAAGCGGACCTTCCGGCAGCTGTGGATCGCCCGCATCAACGCTGCAGTTCGTCAACACGACCTGACCTATTCCCGCTTCATCAACGGGCTGAAAGAGGCCGGGGTCGAGTTGGACCGAAAGGCGCTTGCGGATCTGGCGGTTCACAACCCCGAGGCGTTTGTGGCGATCGTGGACCTGGCGAAAGAGGGCCTCGCCGCGAAAGCTGGCTGAGCACCTCAGTTTCGCTCGGGTACGAAGGGCTCCGCGGCTTGGCCGTGGGGCCCTTTTTCCGAGCCATCGGAGGAAGCTGTAGAGCATGATTGATCAGGACCCGAGGGACGCGCTGAGAGCGTTGGAGGTCGAAGCGTTGGCGGCGATCGAACGCGTCCAGAACTCGGACGCGCTGGAGGTGGCGAGGATCACCTACCTCGGGCGCAAAGAAGGACGGATTTCGGTGATTCTACGCGGTCTGGGCGGCATGTCGGCGGAAGTGAGGCCCTCGGTCGGCCAGGAAGCCAACCGAATCAAGGCGGTCGTGTCCGACGCCTTGCAGGAACGAGAGCGCTCGCTCGCAGCTCCGGCCGCGGCCGGCAGCGAAGACCTCACGCTGCCGGGTCGCGGGCCGTGGAAGGGTGGTCTCCACCCGGTGACGCAGGCCGTAGACGAGATCTGGCACATCTTCCGGGACTTGGGCTTCACGAGGGCGCGGGGGCCTGAAGCAGAAACCGAGTGGTACAACTTCGAGGCACTCAATACACCGCTCGACCACCCGGCGGCAGACGAGCAGGACACGCTCTATCTGGTGGACTCGGTGCTGCTTCGCAGCCATACGTCTCCGGTGCAGATGCGTACCATGGAGACGCACGAGCCGCCCATTCGCATCATCGCGCCGGGTTGGGTGTACCGCCGCGACAGCTACGACGCGACGCACACGCCTGCGTTCATGCAAGTCGAAGGCCTCGTGATCGACGAGGGTGTGACCTTTGTCGACCTCAAGGCCACGTTGGCCGAATTCGCCCGGCGCTATTGGGGCTCGGATACTCAGACCCGGTTCCGACCGTCGTTTTTCCCCTTCACCGAACCGAGCGCCGAAGTCGACGTGAAACGCTTCGTAACCCGCTCGGACGGGACCAAGGAAGAAACCGACTGGCTCGAGATCATGGGCGCGGGCATGGTCGATCCGGCCGTGCTCGAGAACGCGGGCTACGACTCCGAGCGCTACACGGGCTTCGCCTTCGGGATGGGACCCGCACGTATTGCGAAGCTGAAGCACGGCGTGGACGACCTGCGCACCTTCTTCGAGAACGACATGCGCTTCCTCGAGCAATTCACTCCATGAAGGTCTCCTACCGTTGGCTCAGGGACATGGTGCCCGGCCTCGAGTTGACCCCGGAGAAGCTCGCGGAGCACCTCGTGCTACGAGGCGCTCCGGTCGAGGAAATCAGCTCTCCCGGAGCCGAGTTGGGCGACATCGTGGTCGGCATGGTACTCGAGACCATCCAGCACCCCAATGCAGACCGCCTCTCGCTCTGCACCGTCGACGGCGGCGCGGGGGCGGTGAAGGTCGTTTGCGGTGCACCGAACGTGAAGGCGGGATCGTGGTATCCGTTCGCACCGGTGGGCGCGGTACTACCCGGGAACTTCAAGATCGAGAAGTCCAAGATCCGAGGTGAAGTGTCTGAGGGTATGTTGTGTTCCTCCAAGGAGTTAGGATTGGGATCTGAGCACGAGGGTATTCTCGAGATCCACGGTGATTTCACAGCTGGTGAATCGTTCGTCGAGGCGATCGCTTTGCATGATGTGACGCTCGATGTCGAGATCTCGGCGAACCGCGGCGATCTGCTCTCTCACGCCGGTGTCGCGCGCGAGCTCGCTTCGGAGGGCGAGGGGCGGGTCGAGCTGCCCGAGATCGAGGGAGATCCCGGCGTCGAGCTGTCGTTCGAGCGGGACGCTCCTGAGGTCCGGCGTGGGCGAGTGGGGATTCGGATCGATGATGCGGACTTGTGCCTGCGTTATCTGGGCACGGTCATTCGTGGCGTGAAGATAGGTCCATCGCCCGCGTGGCTTCAGCAACGGCTCCGCGGCGCAGGTGCCCGTCCCATCAACAACGTGGTCGACGCGACCAGCTACGTGATGCTCGAGCTCGGTCAGCCAATGCACGCGTTCGACCTGAACGGACTGGCTGGTACGTCCATCGTGGTGCGGCGGGTGCGGGCGGACGAGAAGAGCTTCACCACGCTCGACGGCGAGATGCGGACCCTCACCACCGACATGCTCATGATCTGCGACGCCGAGCGTCCGGTTGCCATCGGCGGCGTCATGGGTGGTCTCGACTCGGAGGTGGAAGACGACACGGTCGACGTCCTGCTGGAATGCGCACTCTTCGACGCCAAGTCCATTCGCGCGACGCGCAAGGCGCTGGTCATGTCCACGGACGCGTCGTATCGCTTCGAGCGCGGCGTCGATCCCGAGGGTATGGATCTCGCCGTTTCTCGTGCCGTGGCGTTGATTCTCGCTACCGCGGGTGGAGAGGTCGACGGGCCGGTCCTGGACTGTTGTCCCGTTGCTTTCGAGGCCGAGACCGTGGATCTCAGGCTCTCACGTATCGAGCACCTCTTGGGCGTCGCCTTCGCGGCCGACCGCGTCCGAGAGCTGCTGACGCCGCTGGGTTTCGACATCGTGGGCGAGTCCGATGGCACGCTGCACGTGCGGGTGCCCGGATTCCGCAGCTATGACGTCAGACGCGAGGTCGACCTCATCGAGGAGGTCGCCCGCGCCCACGGCTACGACAACTTCCCGTCCGATCTCGGTCCGTATCGGCCGGGTACGGTTGCCGACCACCCGATGTTCGCCCTCGAAGACGAGCTCAGGCGATCGCTGGCTGCCGGCGGCCTCTTCGAAGCCCAGACCCCGGCGTTCGTGCCCGAGGGTGAGGGCGACGTCCGCGTTGCGAATCCGCTCGCGACGACCGAGCCGTTCATTCGACGTGCGATTCTCCCGTCGCTGATCCGCAGGCTCGAGCACAATTTTAAACACGGAAACCACGACGTGCGCTTGTTCGAGATCGGGACGTCGTTCCGGTCGGCGGGCTCTGGCGAGGCACCGCACGAGGAAACGCATGTGGCCGCGGTTCTGCACGGTCGTCGGGAACCGCCTCACTGGTCCAGCGAAGACGCAGCGATCGCCGTCTGGGACCTCAAGGCGCTCCTCGAGCGTGTCGCTTCCACCATCTACCGCAGGGGCGCCGTGGTCGCTCCAACGGCCGCCGCGGAAGACGGGACCTTCGTGGAGGGCGTGGCGTTCGACGTCGCCCTTGCGGATGGGTCCATCGCGGGTCGTGGAGGGCTTCTGAGAGCGGAGGCGGTCGACGCGCCTGCCTGGGCCGGAGAGATCTGGGGCCTCGAAGTGAAGCTGCCCTCCGATCCGCGCCCGGCCGCGGCCGTCACCTTCCAGCCGCTCCCGCAGTTTCCCGCGGTGGAACGGGATCTCGCGCTGCTCGTGCCCGACCGCGTTTCGGCGTACGATGTGGAGGCGCTGATCCGGGTGCACGGTGGCGCGCTTCTGGAGGGGGTCGAGTTGTTCGACCTCTATCGAGGCGAAGGTGTTAAGCAAGGGACACGGTCGTTGGCGTATCGTTTGCGTTTCCGCTCGCCGGACCGGACCCTGAAGGACAGGCAAGTGGACGAGGCTGTAAACGGAATACTGGCACGGCTCACGGAGGAGCTGAGTGTCGAACACCGGGGGTAGCGGTGAACGCTCCGACCGCGCTGCGCTCACTGAGCTCGAGAGCGCGGTGGGCGGGCTGCTCGATCGACTCGCGGATGTCAGCACTCGCGCCGAAGAGGCGGAGGGCAAGAGCGAGGAGCTCGAGGAGCTCGTCAAGCGGTTTACCGGCGATGATGCCGAGGCGGGCCGCATGCTGACCCGACTCGACGGGCTGGAAGAGGAAAACCAGGATCTCCGGGGTCGGTTGAAGAGGGGCAGGGCCGGCGTAGACAAACTGTTGGCCAAGATCCGCTTCTTGGAGGAGCAGCGATGAGTCCCGAGAAAGCGTCGGTCACGGTCCGCATCGCGGGTGAAGAACACACCATTCGTGCGAACGTCGCGCCCGAGCACACGAAACGGTGCGCAAAACTGGTCGACGACCGCATCCATGAGATCCGCATGCAGGCGGGGCTCATCGAAGGTCACAAGGCGGCGATCTTGGCAGCGCTCTCGATCGCGGACCAGTGCTTCCAGGCGATCGACGAACTGGAGCAGCTTCGCAAGGAGGTCGCCTCGCGGGCGACGAATCTGACCCGCCGGATCGAGGCGGAAGCGCCGGCGAGCGACAAAAACAACTGAAGCCCGCGGCGTGCCACGCTCTCACTAGAAACTCTAGCAGCCCGTGGTAGAAGTACAGTGGGCCGCGCGCAGGGGTCTCGCGAGTTCAAGAGTAGGAAGGACGACGAGTCGTAGTTGTTCTACGGCGAGGAGGAGAGACGACCTATTGGGCCGCGACCCCCCTGCGCCCGCCACCAGGTGTGACAATACTACCGGTTCGTGGGTTACGGTGGCACGGCCCCATCTCCGTCGTTGGAGCTCCTAGCCGTAGCGACGGCTATGGCGTCGTCGCACCGCCTAGGATCTGGAGCCGTGGCACCGTAACGCGGCCCACTGTACTTCTACCACGGGCTGCTAGCTTGCGTGAGAGAGTCCACCGCCTCCTATTTCCCGATGCACGTCGGATTCTGCGGTTCTTGACATGAGCCCGTAGGGTCGCATATCGCTCACCTTCGGCGCTTCACGGTGCCGATTTGGAGTAAATACATGGTCACCCCGCAGCTAATGCTGGCGGCGGCGGTCGGCCTCGTCCTAGGTGGTATCGTTGCGTTCTTCGTCGTGCGGAGCCGTGAACGGGCCCACCGGGAGTTGGAAAAAGCCGAGGCGAGGGACGAGGCCTCCCGCATCCTGAAGCGGGCAAGTGACGATGCGGACACCGCGCTCAGAGCCGGCGAACTCGCCGGGCGAGAGGAGGGCTTCCGCCTTCGTGAGGCGTGGGAGAAGGAAGAGTCACGGCGCCGTGCGGACGTCGAGCGCGCAGAGCGCCGCAATGAGGAGCGCTCGGTAGCCTTTGACCGTCAGGTAGATCGTCTCGACGCCCGCGAGGCCGAGCTGGACGAGCGCGTCGCGGGGCTCGACAACCGCCATGCCGAGGTCGCACGGAGGGACGCAGCTGCCCGAGAGGCCGAGGGCACAGCCCGTGCGCGGCTGGAGCAGCTCGCGGGTCTGAGCGCCGAGGAGGCCAAGAAGGAGCTCATCGAGACGCTCGAGGACGAGGCTCGCGCAGACGCATCCAACATGCTGCGCGAGGTCAAGGAGCAGGCGCAAGGCGACGCCGAGCGCGAGGCTCGGAAGATCGTAGCGCTGTCGATCCAACGAATGGCAGCCGACCTGACCGCACGGACCACGGTCTCCGTCGTTCAGCTCCCATCGGATGAAATGAAGGGTCGCATCATCGGTCGCGAAGGACGCAACATCCGCTCGTTCGAGCAAGCGACCGGCGTCGACGTGATCATCGATGATACACCTGAGGCCGTCGTGCTGTCGGCGTTCGACCCCGTGCGGCGGGAAATCGCCCGCATGGCCCTCACTGAACTGGTCGAGGATGGTCGCATTCACCCTGGTCGTATCGAGGAGACCGTGGAGAAGGCCCAGAAGGAGGTCGAGCGGACGATGCTCGAGGGCGCGGAGGAGGTCCTCTACGAGCTCGGGATCCACAACGTTCACCCAGAGATCGTGAAGACGCTCGGTCGACTCCGCTTCCGCACCTCATACGGTCAGAATCAGCTCCAGCATGCCAGGGAAGTCGCGCTGCTCGCGGGCAACATGGCGGCGGAAATGGGGCTCGACGTCTCAGAGACGAAGCGCGCCGGCGTATTGCACGACGTCGGGAAGGGCATGACGCATGAGCACGAGGGCACCCACGTGGAGCTCGGGTACCGGCTGTGCAAGAAACACGAAGAGAGCGCCATCGTCCTGAACGCGATCAAGGCGCACCACGACGAAGAGCCGCACCATTTCGCGGAGACGTTCCTGGTCTCCGCCGCTGACGCGATCAGTGGATCGAGGCCGGGCGCTCGTCGCGAGATGTTCGAGGGCTATGTGAAACGCCTCGAGAAGCTCGAAGAGCTCGCAATGGAGCATCCGGGAGTGGAGCGCTGCTTCGCGATCCAGGCGGGTCGCGAGTTGCGTGTCATGGTCGAGCCCTCCCGGGTGACGGACGGGGAAATGGCGCAGATCTCAGAGGCCGTCGCCAGGAAGATCGAGAGCGAGTTGCAGTACCCCGGCCAGATCAAGGTCGTCGTCGTACGCGAGACGAGAGCGATCGATTTCGCGAGGTAGTCGCCGGCGGTCGTGAGAGTTGAGCCTAGTAGATCTCGGTGTCCGGCCTCAGCTCCGCCCAAGCGAACCAAAACGCCACGTACGAGCGCGCATGCCGCATGAGGCGCCCTCCTACTCCGGGCCCGTCGATCGCGACGCCTTCCAGATTCCACAGGGTCCCGGTTTCGCGGTCCACGTAGCCGGTCTCTACCGCGTCGAAGGTCAACAGACCCACAGCCGCGTCGAAGCCTTTCGGCCACTCGGCGAACGCGAAGTACGCTGCCGCGGTCCGGCTCGGCCCGTCCCAGAACGCCACCATGAAGGAGTCGTCGAACTCGAGGTTCAACGCCTCGCGGGCCTGCGGGTCGCGGTGCTTGAAGGGGATCGCCAGCCCAGCGCTCTCGCCGCTCGGGATCGCGAGGACGAGCTCTTTGGGAAGGAGGCGAGGATCCGGAAGACGCTCGGAGCCGAACGCGGGGGGAGCGTCCAGCATCCAGTAATCCTCGTACGGATTGATCCCGTAGTTGCGGTCATGACCGGTCTCACTCGAGACGACCCTCGTGTCCGGGTGCATCGACTGCCACTCGGCAAAGCTGGTCTCGATGCTCTGTACCGAGGGTAGCGCCTGCCCCCGAGCGGGACCACAGAGCGCCAGCGCCGCCATTTGGCCCCACAGCGACTCATTGCTCGAGCGATCGAACATCACGAGGTTGTTGCCGGAGAGCAGGCCGGAGACCCGTAGCTCCTGGCCGCCGATCACCGAGCGATCGAACGAGATCGAAGACCCGGTCAATGGGCAATAGGTGACGGCCACATCCTGTGATCCCCGCCTGAGGTTCACGATCTCGTGCCACCAGAGGATGTTCAGGGGAATCGCGAGAGCTTCACCAGCGATGACGATGCCGACCACGCGCGTCTCTCCGTTCACGTAGGCAGCCCCGGGCGCGTCCGGTGCCACGAAGGTGGGATCGGAGAGAGCCGGGATGCCATCCTTGGCGACGTTGGTCGCGTTGAGCGGGAGCGCCAGGCCGGTGCATTGAGGATTATCCTGCTGACCGGTGCGTCCGCCCGTCGGCCCCAGCGGGCTCCCGGCTTCCTGCTGGCACGCTGCGACGAGCGTGGCGAGAAGAAGCCACCGATGCTTTGAAGTCACCCGCTGTCCGCTCTCGAGAAATCGCGGCCCCTTACCGCCCCCTCCAGCCTTCTGAGGAACGCGGAGAGCTGTCGTGGAGTTCCCCCGACAGCGGCCGTAGGGGGCATCTCGAGGTGTTACTTTTCTGCCTTCCTCTGCCCGCGACGACACCAACCACGCCTAGGCCGCATGAGCGCACAGATCATTTCCGGCAAGGACATCGCGAACGAGATCCGTGGCGAGCTCACTACCGAGGTCGCTCGCCTGAAGGATGAGGCGGGTGTGACACCGGGTTTGGCGACGGTATTGCTCGGGGACGACCCCGCATCCCAGATGTACGTCGGCATGAAGAACAAGGCCGCCGCCGCGATGGGGATCCACTCGCGACAGATCACGCTTCCCGTGGACACGCCGGAGGATGAGCTTCTGGGCGTCGTGGCGGGCCTGAACGCCGACCCCGAGATCCACGGCATCCTCGTGCAGCTCCCGCTTCCGGAGCACATCGATGAGGGACGAGTGATCGAGGCGGTCGACCCCTCGAAGGACGTGGACGGCTTCCACCCGATGAGTGTGGGACGTCTGGCGACGGGTTCCGGGGACTTCTTCGCGCCGTGCACGCCGGCCGGTGTCATCGAGATGCTGACGCGTAGCGGGCACGATCCAGCCGGGAAGCACGTGGTCGTCGTGGGACGCTCGAACATCGTCGGTCGCCCGCTCGCCTCGCTCCTCATGCGCAAGGCGCCCGGCGGGAACGCTACCGTGACGGTGTGCCACTCGAGGACGCCCGATCTCGGAGCAGTGACGCGCACCGCGGACATCCTGGTCGTCGCGACGGGCCAACCGGAGATGATCACGGCCGACATGGTCGCTCCTGGTGCCGTCGTAATCGACGTCGGCACCAACCGCGTGGAAGACGACACGCGCGAGAAGGGCTACCGGGTGTGTGGCGACGTCCTGTTCGATGAAGTCGCCCAGATCGCAGCAGCGATATCCCCAGTGCCGGGAGGCGTTGGACCGATGACGATCACCATGCTGCTCAGCAATACCGTGAGGTCGGCTCGGCTCACAGCCGGCTAGGAATCGCGCCATGTCGAACGACCTGAGCCTCGACCTCTTCCCAGAGCCGAAGCCGGAGCACGTCGAGGCCCCGCCACCCGTGGACGAAACTGCTGGCGAACCGAAGGTCTGGTCCGTCTCGCAGGTCAATCGCGCGGTGCGCTCACTGCTCGAGGACAGCGTCGATCCCCTCTGGATCGGCGGTGAAGTGGGGAGCTGGACACGGTCGCGTCCGGGGCACTGCTACTTCACCCTGAAGGACGATCGTGCACAGATGCGCTGCGTGATGTTCAATCGCGAAGCCCAACATCTACCGACCGATCCCGAAGAGGGCATGAAGATCCGAGCACTCGGATCGCTGACCCTGTACGAAGCTCGCGGCGAGTACCAATTGGTGGCTTCTCGCATCGAGGCAGAGGGTGCCGAGGGGCTGTGGAGGCTGGCCTTTCAGAAGTTGCGCGCCACCCTCGAGGCCGAGGGCCTCCTGGAAGCGACGCGGAAGAGGGCATTACCGCGCTATCCGGCGGTAGTGGGAGTCGTCACGTCGTCGACCGGTGCGGCGCTGCGCGACATCGTGTCGGTGTTGCGCCGACGTGCGCCCTGGGTTCGGGTGCTGCTCGGCGCCACGCGCGTTCAGGGGGAAGGCGCCTCGGTCGACATCGCGCGCGCGCTTCAGGCCCTCGCCGCCACGGGCAAACCCGACGTCATCATCGTGAGTCGCGGCGGCGGCTCCGTGGAGGATCTGTGGGCGTTCAACGAGGAGCCGGTGGCTCGGGCGATTGCCGCCTGTCCGATGCCTGTAGTTTCAGGCGTGGGCCACGAGATCGACGTGACCATCGCGGACCTCGTAGCGGACCTCAGGGCTCCCACCCCGTCGGCCGCTGCGGAAGCGGTCGTCCCCGACGCCGCCGTTCTCATCGACGGACTCCGAGAGATGCCTTCGCGCCTGGCGCAGGGGCTGCAGGGCACCATGCAAAGACGTCGATCTGCGTTGCGGGAGGACCTGGTGGGCTTGGGAGTCCGGATGGAGCGCAGGATCATGCCGGTCCAGCAGACCATCGACCGCGCCACGGGCCGGATCGAACGCGGCATGCTCTCCGCGTTGGGACGGCGGCGCCTGAGCATCGCGGCGGCCGCGGGCAAGCTCGACGCACTCTCGCCGCTCGCTACTTTGCGGCGGGGCTACTCGGTCGCGCGTTCTGAAACCGGGTCGGTCCTTCGCTCGGTGCAGGACTTCACGCCGGGCCAACCGTTCGAGCTACGTGTTCGCGACGGTGAAGTGTCCTGCGAGGCGCTGGAAACCAGGGAGCTCGATCCATCGTGAGCGACGAAACCGAACGCGACGCCGGAAGCAGCGATGCGGTCTCGCTGGAGGAGCGGATTTCGCGCCTGGAACTGATCCTGACGCGACTCGAGTCCGATGAGGTCTCCCTCGAGGAGGCCCTCGAACTCTTCGAGGAGGGGATCGGGCACGTGCGTGAAGCCGAGCGGGTGCTCTCCGAAACGCAGCTACGCGTGGAGGAGCTACTGGCCGGGGGCAAGACCCGGGAACTGGATGTAGACGAGCCGTGAGCGGCTTCGGTCTCTCGAGCTACCTCGCCGCGGAGAGGCTGAAGGTGGAGGCCACACTGGAACGCGTCGTCTCCCGGTTGGAGTCGGAGACGGACGCGGATGTCGCGGCGGCGATCCGGCATGGTGTCATGAGCGGGGGCAAACGACTCCGACCAATTCTCTGCTCTACCGCGTATCGAGCCAGTGGGGGCGCGGCGAACGAATTGATCTATCCGCTGGCTGTCTCCGTGGAGCTGATCCACGCCTACTCGCTGATGCACGATGACCTTCCGTGCATGGATGACGCGGAGTTCAGGAGGGGACGCCCGACGACGCACGTCGATCATGGCGAAGACGTAACCTCCAGAGCCGGAGCCGCGCTGATTCCCGCGGCAGCACTACAGGCGCTTTCTTCGGCAGAGCAGTTGGAGTGCGGACCAGAGGGTGCCATCGCCGTCGCCCGTGAGCTGATGGAGGCTGCCGGCGCAGGTGGGATGGTCGGTGGGCAGTGGCTCGACCTGGAGGGCGAGGGTGAGGCCCTGGGGCCCGACGAGCTGAATGGACTGTACCGCCGTAAGACCGGCGCTCTGCTCATGGCGTCCCTCGTGCTCGGCGCTAGAGCCGCGCGAGGGGCCGATCATGTCGTCGAGGCGCTGAGACGGTACGGCGCTTCGATCGGGCTCGCGTTCCAGATCGCGGACGACTTGCTCGATGCCACGCAATCGGCTGAGACGCTGGGCAAGCGGCCCAGCGACGCCGAGCTCGACAAGTCGACCTACGTAGGCCTCTACGGGCTGGAGGAAGCGAGAAACCGGGCCCGAGCGCACGTGGACGATGCGCTGGAGGCGCTCAGCTCCGGAGGCATCGACGCGCCGGCTCTGAGCTCGCTGGCGCTCTATGTCGTGGAGCGGGACAACTAGTCCCCAAATAGCCTGTTCGGCACGGTCCGTGCGGGTATCTTCTTTTCGTCACCGCCGAACATCTGAGAAGGAGCGGGTCCGGTGCCGCTGCTGGATCATGTCAAATACCCGGAGGACATCCGGCGCCTTGGGCGAGATGAGCTCGACCAGCTCGTCGACGAGGTGCGTGCCCGGCACATAGACGTGGTGTCGGAGAAGGGGGGGCACTTCGGGGCCAGCCTGGGCGTCGCGGAGCTCACCGTCGCGTTGCACTACGTCTACGATACTCCGCGCGATAAGATCGTCTGGGACACCGGACATCAGGCGTACATCCACAAAATGCTGACGGGTCGCAACGAGTCCCTGCCGACGATCCGCACACGCGGTGGTCTCGCACCGTTCCTGCGCCGCGACGAGTCGGAGTACGACGCATTCGGAGCTGGCCACGCCGCGACTTCGATCTCGGCCGCGTGGGGGATGGCCGTGGGGCGCGACCTCAGGGGTGAGGACTTCAACGTCCTGGCCGTGATCGGCGACGGAGCGATGACATGTGGGCTCGCGTATGAGGCGCTCAACAACGCGGGCCACACCAAGCGCGACTTCGTGGTCGTGCTCAATGACAACGACATGTCGATCGGGCCTGCCGTCGGTGCCATGAGCAAGTACCTGACGGGGATGATCACGAACCCGGCCTACAACAAGGCGCGCAACCTCGTGAAGGAGATCCTGAACAGGACGCCGAACGTCATGGAGACGATGGTGGCCCGCTTGGAGGAGAGCGCAAAGCACCTGCTCACCCCAGGGCTGATCTTCGAGGAGCTCGGCTTCCGGTACGTGGGTCCGATCGACGGCCACAACGTCAACGCGCTGGTCGACACCTTCTCCCGCGTGAAGGACATGAAGCGCACCATCCTCGTGCACGTGATCACCAAGAAGGGGAAGGGCTATGCGAAGGCCGAAGACGATCCGTGGACGTGGCACGCGGCGGCTCCGTTCGACAAGGTCACTGGCCGGGGCACCAAGAAGGGCGGGGGCCTCCCGCGTTACCAGAAGGTGTTCGGCAAGGGGCTCATCGAACTGGCCAACGGCGACCCGCAGATCGTGGCGATCACTGCGGCCATGCCCGATGGCACGTCGACGGACATGTTCTCGGAAGCGCACCCAGATCGCTACTTCGACGTGGGCATCGCCGAGGGCCATGCGGTGACGTTCGCCGCCGGCCTGGCGACACAGGGTGTGAAGCCCATCGTCGCGATCTACTCCACGTTTCTCCAGCGCGCCTTCGACAACATCGTGCACGACGTGGCGCTTCAGAGTCTGCCCGTGGTATTCGGCATGGACCGAGCCGGCATCGCGGGCGAGGATGGCCCGACTCACCACGGAGGGCTCGACATCGCGTACATGCTGTGCGTCCCTGGCATGACCGTGACGGCTCCGAAGGACGGCAGCGAGATGCTCGCTCTGCTCCGTCTGGCCACGGAAAAGAACGACGGCCCGTGGAGTGTGCGCTGGCCCCGGGCAGCGGTGCCGGAGGAGGTACCGGACCTCGCTGACATCGAGCGCATCGAGCCCTACACGTGGGAAGTTCTCCGCAGCGGCGGCGACTGCGTTATCCTCGCGACAGGCACGATGGTGCTGCCGTCGGTGGCCGCTGCAGAGGCGTTGGACGCCGAGAGTATTCGCTGTTCGGTCGTGAATTGCCGCTTCTTGAAGCCGTACGACCGAACGGTGTTCGAGCAGATGGTGCGTGGGCACCCGGCGGTGCTGACTGTCGAGGAAGCGCAGATCTCCAACGGTTTTGGCGCGTTCATGGCGCGCGAGATGCATGATCTGGACTTGGCGACGACACCGCGCATGGCGTCGATGGGAATGCCGGACGAGTTCATCGAACACGGCGCACGCGATGGGCTGCTCGCCACTATCGCTTTGGACGTGGATGGCATTGTGGCTCGAGTGAAGGAGCTCGTCGGCTCCGCCTCCCGCAGCACCGTGGCCTCCCACGGCACCGTGGCCTCCCACGGCACCGTGGCCTCCCAAGGCACCGTGGCCTCCCAAGGCACCGCGGGAGTGTGAAAGGCTCAGGAGGGCAGGCGCTGACAGGACCCATTCGCCGCATCGGCGTCGTCCTGCGGCGTCGAAGCCCGGAGGCCCCCGCGGTCGTCGAGCGCTTGCGCACGTTCGCGGAAGCACGCGGCCTCGAGTTGATGTTCGAGGAAGGCGACCCGTATGCGCCGACTGGAGCGGAGCTGTTGGATCAGCAGCACGCACCGGTCGACCTCCTGCTCGCGCTCGGCGGGGACGGCACGATGCTGCGCGCGGCACGCCTCGCGATGGGCGCCGACGTGCCCGTGTTCGGGGTCAACCTCGGGCGTCTGGGCTTCTTGACCGCGACCCCCGAAGAGAATCTCGAGAAGTGCCTCACCGAGGTCCTGGATGGGGCGGCTGTGCTCGATCGTCGCTTCACGCTCCAGGCGACGGTCCAGAGTGCGGACGGTGAGGAGGCTGGGCCGTTTCACGCGCTCAACGACATTGTGGTCCACACTTCGGGCGCGGCTCGTGTGACACCGTTGAACCTTTCGGTCGGTCGCACGGAAGGCCGGGAGGACATCGGCAGCATTTCAGCGGATGGCGTGATCCTGACCAGTCCTACGGGATCGACCGCCTACTCTCTGTCTGCCGGGGGCCCGATCATCGTGCCCGAAGTCGAGTGCATCGTGATCACGGCAATCTGCCCGCACTCGCTCGCCGTACGTCCGCTGGTCGTTCCCGCGCACGAGGAGATCACCGTCCAGGCGATCGACCATTCCCACGAGCTTCAGCTCACGGTCGACGGACAAGTAGAGCGAGCCGTGGGTGTGGACGAATCAGTCGTGGTGCGGCGCGGGCCGCACACGGTCTCGCTCGTCCGTCTACCCGGGCAAACGTTCTTCCGAACGATGCGAACCAAGCTGAACTGGGCGGCGCGTCCGCCGGAGCGGGCATAGGAGTGTTGGTAGAGCTGCGCATCCGTGACTACGCCGTCGTAGAGGATCTCACCCTGGAGCTCTCGGACGGCCTGAACGCCCTCACCGGAGAGACCGGTGCGGGCAAGTCGATCATCGTCGGGGCGCTGTCGCTCCTGCTCGGCGAGCGAGCCTCTTCGAGCGTGGTCAGGAAGGGTGCCGACCGCGCCACGGTGGAAGCGGTCTTCGACGTCAGCGATCGGCCGGAGATAGAGGCTGAGCTCGAGGAAAGCGGATTCCGGCTCGAGGACGGTCTGATGATCCTCCGCCGCGAAGTCGCGGCCGAAGGGCGCAATCGCGCCTGGGTGAACGGCTCGCCGGCGACCGCCGGTGCTGTGGGCAGCCTCGGCTCCGCGCTCGTGGATCTACACGGTCAACATGAACATCAGACCCTGCTGCGGCCGCGAGATCAGCGCGCGCTCCTCGACGCGTATGCCGGCGCAGAAGAGTCGGCCGAGAAAGTGGCCACGCTCTACGGCACGCGACAGGCGCTGAAGCGCGAGCTCGAAGACCGAGAGGAACGTCTGCGCGAGATCGAGACCCGCTCAGACTTTCTGCACTTCCAGCTCGACGAGATCGACGAGGCCGCGTTAAGACCGGGCGAGGACGCGGAGCTCGCGGCGGAAGCTGGACGGCACGAGCATGCCGAGGAGCTGGCCCGAGGGGCTGGCTCGATCTACGAGACGCTCTACGGCGCCGATGACTCGGTCGCCGACCGCATGGCAGCCATGCTTAAGCTCCTGGAGCAGCTTGCGAGCTACGATCCTTCACTGCAGGACCAACTCACCGAGCTGCAGAATGCCGCGCATGCGGTCTCCGACGTCGGACGGCACGTGGGCGACTACGCTCAGGGCATCGACCACGATCCGCATCGGCTTGCGGAGGTACGGGCGCGGCTCGATCTGATCTTTCGTCTGAAGCGGAAGTACGGCCCGGAGTTGGCGGACGTACTGGCGGTGGCTCAGGGGGTGAGGACCGAGTTGGCGGAGCTGGGCGACTCCGATCACGACCTGGAGCTCCTGCGTCAGCGGATCGAGGTCACGGGACGCGAGCTCGAAGAGGAAGCCGCTCGGCTCAGTGCTATGAGGCAGAAGGGCTCGACGCGGCTCGCGGCCTCGGTATGTGAGACTCTTCCCGAGCTCGGGCTCGTGTCCGCCACCTTCGAGGTCGCGCTACGCGCGCATGGGGCGACCGGCAGCGGCGGCTCCGAGAGCGTCGAATTCCTCGTCTCGCCAAATCCGGGTTTCGACGCGATGCCGCTTGCTCGCATCGCGAGCGGCGGGGAGCTCTCGAGGGTGATGCTCGCCTTGAAGTCGATCTTGGCAGACGTGGATCGTGTGCCGGTACTCGTCTTCGACGAGATCGACGCCGGCATCGGCGGTGTCGTGGCGTCGGCCGTGGCCAAGAAGCTGGTAGACATCGCCGAGCGGCATCAGGTGTTCGTCGTCACGCATCTCGCGCAGGTGGCGTCTCGGGCCCGCGGACACATGCTGGTGGAGAAGGCGCAGGACCCACTCAGCACCACCACGACCGTGACCCTGCTGGAGGGGGAGGCTCGAGTGCAAGAGATCGCACGCATGCTGGGGGGGGACCCGGAGTCGCCGACCTCCCGCGAGCACGCCCGGGAGCTGCTTGGAGCCTAGCTTCCGCCCCATATTCCACGGAAAAGTCGGATTCCGAACTCGACCGTCGTCGCCACAGGCGTATGGCCTCCGCTGCCGGCGATCGAAGACATGATGCGGAGGTGTAGCTCGAGCGGTCGCGACGCTTCGCCCGCGCTCCATGGCTCGAGGGTCGAGTACCGCAGGCCGAGTCCCGCGCGGTGGACCGTGACGCCGCTCTCGCGTTCGAGGTCGGTGATGTCGACCGGGGCGCTCCCTTCCGGTTCGTCGCCCAGGATCGCATAGGAATCGATGCCCTTCGAGTAGAGCCGATAGCTCGCCAACGCAGAGAGCTCGGGCGACAACCGCCACACCGGCTCGAGATCGACACCGATGTACGAGGCCGGCGTCCAACGTACCGCCCGGAGCGTGTTGGCTGGCGGCATCACGAGCTCCCTTGGCGCGACTCTCCGCAGCAGACTCAGGGACTGTTGCACGCCGTAGCGCAGCCCGAGGTGGATGCCGACCCGGCTGCCGAGACCGAGGAAGGCGAGCACGCGCGCTTCGATGTCCATTTGGCCATCGCCGGTCCCGACATCGAGGAAGATGTCGTGCGCATCGACGGAGCCCGTGCCGAGCCGGGCGAGCACGCCAGCGGCGAGTGAATAGCTCACGCGCGGCGTGACCGAGCTCGAGTCGCGCACTTCGCCTTCCAGAATACGCCCGAGCGCGGACAGCTCCACATCTCCGAGCACCCACAGGGAGTTGAGCCCTTGCAGGCGGGAGCCCTGAATACCGAAAGCGCCCACCGAGGGGGCGTCGGCGAGCGACGCCTGCGTGAGCAGCTCAGTCGCGAACGCCATCGTGGCGCCGATCCCGCCCAGCCCAGCATCGACGAGCTCGCCATCGAGCGCGGTCGCCCGGTCGGCCAGCGACTGAGCGATCGAGCTGCCCTGCAGGGGAAAGAACGCCGAGGCGAAGTAGGCTCCTTCAGAGGAGGCGAAGAAGGAGCCTACCCGACTGGCGAGTGACTGCGCCGCGGAACAGGCGCCGCTCGCCGGGTCCGCCGAGCACAGCGTCTCGGCCTGAGCCAGCGATGACGCGTGCGCGCCAGAGAGCGCGTCGAGGAAGCGCTGTACCGCGTCCGCCTCCGAGACCGTCGGGTTGATGCCGAGGTCGCTGCCCACGCCGTTCTGCCGCACCGCGACGTCCACGGACGTGTGTGTCTTCACCAGAGGAACCACGACACCGACCGTGAGCCAATCGAAGACGCCCAGGTGGGCACCGAGGTCGATGCGCGTCACGTCCTGACTCACCAGGCCACTCGTGGCGCCGAGCACTCCGGAGTACGTGTCGTTCCCCGAGAGTGCCCGCAGATGGCTCTCCAGATCGGCGACAGCGGGGAAGAGCGCGGCTCCAGATTCGTCGGTGAGATCCGATCCCAGTGCCTCCTTACCAGAAACGAGCGCGCCACCCTCGGTGCGCTCGCCGAACCGACTGTTCCAGGCCGTGAACGAGGGGTTGAACTGGAGTCTCAGACGACCTTGAGGCACCAGGGTCTCGTCGGAGACCTGGGCGACCGTGTCGCCCTTCGAGAGGGCCAGGATCACGAGGGCGAGAGCCAGCGTTCGGCGCATGAGGATCGGGTAGTGGGGGTGGGTCCAGTCCGAGACCCATGGGGCCGATTGACCGCGTAACATAAGGGTTTACGGGCTATCGAGGAACTTGGTTCCCTCCCCGTTTGGAGCCATTGACCACCCCAAATGTTTCTTCTAGGTTCGGTACCGTAAACGTGCGGGAATAGCTCAGTTGGTAGAGCACAACCTTGCCAAGGTTGGGGTCGCCGGTTCGAGTCCGGTTTCCCGCTCTGGCATCGGGGGGGCGGCAGCCAAAGCTGTCCGCTCCCCGTCGTGTATGGCGCCGTGGCCAAGTGGTAAGGCAGAGGACTGCAAATCCTTTATCCCCGGTTCGAATCCGGGCGGCGCCTCTAGGTAGGAGAAGGGCTCCCAGGGGTTTTCCCCAGGAGCCCTTCGGTGTTTGGGAATAGATTTGGGAATAAAGAGCCGGGCCGTCACCCCGTGCTTTGGACGTTTTCGGTAGGTCCAGCCACGAGCTGGAGCAGGTCATCGTCCACGAGGTGCGCGTAGTCCAGCGTCGTGCGCAGGTCAGAGTGCCCCATCGCTTTTTGCACGATGTGGGCGGGCTTCCCCTCCGCTAACCACACCGTCACGCGCCGGTGGCGAAGGTCATGCTGGTTGAGGTCGGCAGGGAGCTCCGCACGCTTCACGGCCCCGGCGAAGGAACGGCGTAGCGACCGGATACGGTCCCCGGCCTTCGCGTGGCGGCGCTTCACGTCGTGGTGAAAGACCCACGGGGTAGGGTCAGCGTGTGAGCCGTACCGGGCGAACCGATAGAGCGCCATGTGGGCCCTGATCGCTGTGCGGAGGCGCGGCGTTATGGGAACGCGCCGGGACTTGCCGCTCTTCGTCCTACGGCCCTTTCGGACGCTCTCGACGTTGAGGAGGCCCGTCTCGAGGTCCATGTCCTCCCACCGGACCCAGAGCGCCTCCGACTCGCACCTCATACCCGTCTCCGCGAGCATGAGCACGTACAGGTAGAGCATGGGCTGACCCTCGCACGCGGTCAGGAGCGCCTCGTACTGATCGGCGGTGATGATGATCGGCTCGCGCTGGTCACCCTTCGGGGCCTTCGTCCTGCTCACGGGGTTGGAGTCCACGACCTCGAGGGTGAGCGCGAAGGCGAAGAGCAAGTGCAGCGTCGCCCGGTCCTTGCGTAGACTCCGGGCCGACAACGCCTCTTTCCGCCGCGTGCCGTCCGGTTGGCGCATCCGGCGCCACGCCAGGAAGCCCTCGACGTGGCCGGGGCGGATCGCATGGAGCTGCGGGTCCCGGCCCTCGCTCACGAAGTACGTGCGAAACGCCGCCAGGCTGTTCGTGTACCCCGCCTGCGTGTTCGGCGCGAGCCCAGGCAGTTTCGCGTCCTCGAAGCGTGCCAGGAGGGCGGAGAACGACATCGGGCCAGGTAGCCCTATCGTACTCCGGCTCTTGAGCGTGTCGTACTCCGTGCGCGCCCTCGTCTCGGCGGCCTCTCGGTCCCCGCGGACGGTGTACTTCGAGTACTGGCCGTCCACACAGAGCGTCACGCGCCACGAGTCCTCGCCGCGCTTCTCGATGTGGCCCGGGTGGTTCTTGGTGGCTCGGGTCTTACCCATGGTCGCCTCCGGTCGTTTCGGGTTCAGGTGTTTCGGGGAGCCATGATAGCTCCACATGGAAATGGCTGGGGGCGCGGGTTAGCCGCCCTGGGATGGACGAAATGTAGGCGCTGAGCATCGCCCGAATGGTGTCCCGCTGGTGCTCTTCTTTCGGATCGAAGCCTTCCGGCCCGTACCATGAAAAGAGAGGCGCGATTGTGGTCTGGCGCAGCATGAAGAGGAACTTGTCGAAGCCTTCCGGCCCGATTGTCTCAGGCACCGCTTGGGCCGCCCTCACAA
>JADFSR010000028.1 GCA_022560615.1 Gemmatimonadota bacterium | reverse complement strand
CATGGCGCTTGCGCGGTTCAGGCAAGGAACGACGAGGAGTCGTAGCCGAGCGGGCACCGCCGCCGAAGGCGGTGGTCCGACGAGGAGAGACGATGGATCAACCGCGCAACCGCCATGTGCCCAACACCATGGCTGAAAGGACACACGAGTCTGTGGGTTGCGGTGGCACGGCCCCATCTCCGTCGTTGGAGCTCCTCGGACCACCGCCTTCGGCGGCGGTGCCCGCGACGGCTATGCCTTCGAAGCTCCGCCTAGGATATAGGGCCGTGGCACCCGGGGACCCGTGCGTAAGCACGGGTGGCGGCCCGCCCCCCTTTCCGATCACCCTTCTAGCCTACTGCGTCCTGTTCACGGCAAACGGCGCCGCGCAGACCGCTGGCGCCCTCCCTCGCGTGTTGGAGCTTCCCGCTTCCACGCGCGCAATGGCGCTCGGCAACGCATACATGATGAACGCTCGGCACGCCGATGCCGTGTTCTACCATCCAGCGCTCTTGACCGGTGCGTCGGGCTTCGGGCTCGACCTGCAGCGTTGGGGTGCAAACAGCAGCTCCACTACTGTCTCGGCCGCGCGGCAGTGGTTGGGCGGCGGCATCGGTGTCGGCCTACAGACGCTCCAATACGGGGCGGCCGCCGAAGGCTCTGACACGGCTCCCGGCGGGCAGGATCACTTGTTCACGCTCGGCCCCTCGCCGGTCTCAGAACGCGTCGCGACCGTCGGTTATTCGCGGGAGCTGTTCGGCATCGACTTCGGCGTCGCCACGAAGCTCGTCGAACAGCGCGTTGGGACGACGCGCGACGCCGGCGTGCTCTTCGACTTCGGCGTCGCCACGGACCTCGGCCCCCTAAAAGCCGGGCTCACCTATCGCAACGTAGGAAGCGATCTATCCCTGGACGGACGCGATATGGCTCGGCCCGATGGCGTCACGTTCGGCGTCGGTGCATACGGCGAGCCGGTCGGCATCCTGGACGTCGGCGTCACGGGCGCCCTGACCTATGTGGGTGACCAGGCAATTCCGTCAGGCGGTGTCGAGATCGGTTACTGGCCAATCCGTGGCCGGACCTTCGTGGCGCGTATCGGCGCGCGGCGCGTGCCGGAGGGCGACGCCAGTCGGCTGAGTCTCGGCTTCGCGTTCTGGGGCGACAACATCACCCTGGAGTGGGCGTTCCAGCCCGTGGACGTCGATGGTGCTTCCGGGACGCACCGCTTCGGAGTTCGTTGGCGCTAGTGCCCCGTCCCGGAAGTTCGCCGGCATTCGGGCACCGATGCGTCCACCCTATCTGTAGGGGTACATGTTCCGCCGCCCAGGGTCGCAGAGGCCAGTCGTATTCCACGGCTCGATGTCCGTCGCGACTCGACTCGCGAACGCTTCAACGACGTCGGAGTGCACGGACCCACCCGTCATGCCAACGAGATCGCGGTACGCCCCCAACATCCGCCCGCGGAACGCGACGTCATGCGAGTGGAGGAAGCCGTCACCGTCTTCCGCCGTGCCGTTTCGCCGCCGCTCCTCGCTGTAGATCGCTCCCGCGAAGTAGTACATCGTGAACGCGGCCAGCAGAGGGAGCGAGGCGAGCGCCAGGTAGCACCCGTGGATGAGAGCGTCGAGGAAGTCGATCTCCGCCTGCAATCGGCGGTCGTACTCAGCGAGCTGGACGCCCATCGCGCCTCGGTCCGGCCACGACTCGAAGATCCGAGAGAGTCGCTCCACGCCGTGCATGGTGTGCGCGTTGCCAGGGCTCAAGAATGGGTCGATGAAGTAGGCGGCTCCCGGTAGCAGTGCCCAGTCCGGTCCCGCCGCCGGACGGAGGCGTCGCTGCAAGCGGCCCGTGCGCACCAACGGTCTTACCGGCTCTGCAGCTGACATCTGGGCCGCCACCGACGGATATCGCTCGAGCAGCGCCTGCCACTCCCCGCTGACCGATCCACTCTTTCCCTCGTCGGTGACCACAGCTCCGACGCTCGTCACACCGTGGTCGAAGCGCAGCATCCAGAACCAGCCGTCGGGCGTTACGTGGTGGAGCGCCGCGTCGTCTGCCGGGAACGGATGGTCTGCGAGCGTCCCTCCAGCCGCCGAGCAGATCGTGTGCCAGGGGGCAACGCCTTCGAAGTGCGAGAAAAGCGCGCGCGACCGTGTGGCGAGGCTCTGGCTGGCATCGGTGAGCCCCACTGCCGCGGGGAGGGGAGAGGCACCTCCCGAGGCGTCGATCACGAAGTCGGCGCGGAGGGACAACGACCCGCCGGTGGTCTCGGGGGACAACTCGGCCGTGTCCTCCTGCGAGAGCGTCAGCCGCCAGCCCTTCCCCCGTTCAGCGCCGACCACGTGCACACCCTCGAGAACACGCACTCCGTGTTCTTTGGCGGTCTTGGCGAAGAGCGAGTCGACGTCGGAGCGCAGCCACTGCGTGTCGGCGACGTCTTCGGACGGGTTAGCTGTAACCAGCAGCTCGGTGCGATGGTCGGTGAACCACTCGAAAGGGCGCCCCGGCTCGTGCGCGAAGAAGCTGAATCCACGCTTCGGCCCACAGCGGACTTCGGGATAACTCCGCTTCCATGTCCCGTAACGGCAGAGCGGGATCAACGCATCGAGCGAGTACCGTCTGCTGATGTCTTCGAGCACGAGGTTCGCGAGCGGTGTGGACGACTCGCCGATCGCGAAGCGTGGGTGCCGATCACGTTCGAGCACGATGACGTCACGGCCCTGCGCGGCGAGGCACATGGCCACGAGCGTACCGCCGAATCCTCCACCGATGACCGCGACCTCACACCGCACGGGTCTCGCGACAGTCACATGGCACGCGTTGGGGAGTCGTTTGCGTGAGGTTGAGCTTGCGAAGACGCTCCACGCGCGCGGCCGCGCAACGGTCACACGTCGCGATACGCTCGACGTCCCATAGGTCGGCGAAGACCCGGCCCTGTTCGAGGCCCACGCCGTACGCGGCAACGATCTCGAGAGAGTCGAGCGTCGGTGGCAGGAAATGACCCTCGGCCGCCAATGCGTCGAGCGCGCCGTTGCCGGCCCGCGTCGGGATGACCGAGCAGCACTCGACGCCAACCGAGAACGCAAAGTCGATCGAGCGGCACGCCCACTCCACACCCTCTGCCTCCGACATGAAGGGAGCTCGAAGGAGGATGAACGCACGAACCTGCAGGCCCATGGCGCGCAATCGCCGCGTCGCTGCTTCGAAGTCCGCCAGGGTCATTCGCTTGTTGAGCCGAGGCAAGATTTCGGGATGTACGGTCTCGAGCCCCATCGCGACATCCACCTCGGTTGCGACCGCGTCGCAGAACGCCGAAACACGGTCGTCGACCAGCTTGGGGTGGTTCTCGACGATCACGACGTCCAAATGCCCCAGCCGCCTCGCGATGCGCTCACGATCCTCCGGGGCGATCGCGCGGTCGTCGAAGAAGTTCCCTGCGTTGTACAGCTTCACCTGTCGGATGCCACCCATCTGTCCGAGCGCAACTTCGACCTGGCGGTCCACGGCCCCGGCCGGTACCGACTCGTCCGTGGTGTATTTCCACAGATCACACATCAGACAGGTGAACGGGCATTCACGGTTCGTGATGAAGACCGTGCCCACGGACGCGGTCGAGCCGTCGCGTGCGCGCTCGTCCTCAACCTGTAGCGCCTGAGGGACCCAAGGATCGAACGAGGGCTTGGGCGCCCTCAGGCTCCGGATCCACGCATTGGTATCGACGAGCGTGGCCGGACCCACTACGACACGTAGATCGCGTTGAACGCCTGGCGGTACTCCATCGCGTCGGTCGGGAACGCAGACGAGAACACATCGCTCTCGACGGCGCCACGCTGGAACCGGCACTTCTCGAATACGGGCATCTCCTGACCGGTCAGCGCTCGGATGCCAGCCGATACCAGGCGACCCTTCAAGTCGTACAGCTCGGCGTGATCCCAGTCGGTCCACTCGATGAACGGGATCGACTCAGCGACCCGGATGACCCCAGGCCGTGTGAACGGGCTGAAGCCGACGAAGCCGTTCAGCGCGGCGGGCGCGTAGGTGCGGGCGTAGCTGCGGCTCAGGCCGCCGCTGTAGGTGAGCGAGTGCTTGATGCTGTGCACACCCCACCCCTCCTGGTACAGCATGGAGTTGTTGAGCACGCTGTGGATCGTGAGCTCCGGATTATCCTCGATGGGATAGTCCTTGAGGTTCTCGTCCCCGCCGTCACCATCGAGCAGATACTTCCACTCGGGATACCGTTCCCGGATGCCTCGCACGAGCGCGAGCCCCATCGTCGCGGCTTCGATGTCGAGGGGCTTGTAGTCCTCCACCGCGCGCACGGTCGCGCGCCAGTCGAGATCGGCGCTGCTCACCTCGATCGTCTCGTGGTACAGATCGAGATCCAGTCGCTTCAGAAACGTGCGAGCGCGTTCGACGTCGGCTCCGCCACCGTTCACGGCCAATGTGAACGCCTTGAGACGCGTCGGCACGTCGCCGCGCTCGAGCAGCGCGTGCAGAGTGAGCAGGAAGACGGCTCCGGAGTCGATGCCGCCCGAGAAGCACACACCGAGCGGACCTTCGGGCGCACGGTGGTCGATCCACTTCTCGATTTCGTCGTACGCGGCGCGTACGTACGCCTCGCCCAGGGTCTCGAGGTCGTCGGTCGACGTGCCGCACGGCGGATCGAAGAAGCGCTCGAAGGTCGGGGTCGGATCGGGACACCCGACGAGCCGAAGCTGCGTCACGTAATGCGCTGGCACCATTCGCGTGTAGTACGGATGGAACTGGTTCTCCATGCCGTTGTCAGCGAGCCAGGCGTGGATCGCGTCGATGCGGTCGGCAACGACGAGGCACGGACCGTCGACCAGCTTCGCGATGAAGTGCCTGAGAGGGCGGTCCATCGAGCGGGCGAGGCGAACGGTACTGCCGTCGACGCTCACGAGCGCGAACGATCCGTCGATCGTCTCTACGGCCTGCGCGGGGCCGGAGCGCAGGAGCTCACGGGCCTCGTCGACCGTCATGTTGAAGATGGCGTTCTTGTCGTGGTCGGTCAGGTCGACGACGCGGTTGAGCGGGACTAGGCGTGTGGTCATGGTCAGCGCTCTACTCGTGCACTCAGAAAGCCTGGCTCCAACTCACTGATGCCGATCTGGTCCACGACCACCTCGCCGGCATGCACACGGTCGAACACGAACCGAATCTCGGTGAGCTGCCGGAGATCGAGCGACTCGTTCTCCTCGACGAAGTCCGCAAGCGGAATGGAGTACGTCTGGAGGATCAACTCCCAGTGATCCCTGAAGCGTGAGGCCTCCTGGTCGCCTCGCCGCAGTATGTACGTCTCCAGCGGGCGACGTATCGCACCATAGTCGCCTAGTCTGACGCTCGCGACTCTTCCCGCAGCGTCTGCGAGCTCGATGCTGAGGTCGACGGGCGGCTTGTCGCCGTCATCATCGCTGCCGCGACCTCCTCGATCGTCGGGCTCATCGCGGTCCTCCTCGTCCGCCGTGGATGCCGTGTCCGGCGAGGGATCTCGACGCGGTCCCGGCATCGAGTTCGTGGGACCGAGCATGAACTCGAGCGAATGCTGCCGCCCGAGCGCCCATCGCGCCGCGAGGCGCCCATTCAACTCGACCGTGTACGACGCGGCCGGGCCATGGCGCGTGGTGTCGGAACCGGTGATACGGTTGTTCCAACCGAGCGTCACCGCCTGGTTCTCCTGTGAGCTCGATGTGTTCTCCCGGTTCGAGGAGCGGAGCAGCAGCGTCGACTCCTTCCACGTCGCTAGTGAGTCTCCCCGCAGCGTCACGCCATCCTCGGTGCCTCGGGTCACGTCGATGTCCTCTTCGAACGTCGCGAGTGGCCGGAAGGCGTTCGTCTCGAAGCGCGTGATGTACATCGTATTGGGCAACCACTGCCCGATGACCCGGTGGTCTCGGAAGATGGGCAGATACTCCTTGTTGCCCTTCAGCACCACCTCCAGGAACGCCGAGATGTAGATCTCGGCGAAGCGGCGCTGATCCTCTTCCGGGATCAGGCCACGCAGGTCGAGCGTGCGCGCGCTACGCGGACCGCTGTCGCCCGATCCCCAGACGCTGTTCCACTGTCCGTGGTTCGCGCGGTACACGTAGACCGCCGACTTGAAGTGGAAGTCGTCCGATTCGTTGAACTTCAGCCGGTCGTAGATGCGCAACCCGTGGAAGCTCGTCACGTCCCCATCGTGCGAGCCGTGAAACGTGAGATAGCTCATGTCCTCGACGACGACCTTGCGACCGGTGGGCAAGTACTGGCCGTCGACGGGCGCGATCGAGACGATGCCCTTGATGTCGAAGTCGAAGTCGAACCTCAGCGATGCATCGTCGGGATAGTGCGTGAGCTTGTTGAAAGCGGCGGCATTCGCCACGGCTTCGCCGCCCCGAGAATGGCCCATGAGCGCGATGTTGCTCATGTCGACCTTTCCCTCGAACGCATTGCCCTCCTCCTCGTTGAAGCCCTTGAACAGCTCCAGGTGCTTCAGAAGGAACCAGCCGCGCGCGTCGTTCTCTCCCCGGATGCCACCGTTGATGAAGTTCTCGTCCACGCTCGCGAGGATGTACCCACGGCTGGCGAGTAACTCCCCGAGGTAGTCGTAACCCGGGTCCGAGAAATCACGCATGTTGTGGTTGCCGTGCACCACGAGGACGAGCGGAAAAGGACCGTCACCCTCCGGATACCAGACGCGTGCGTTGAGCGGCATCTCCTTGGGCGTGAAGCCCCAGTAAGAGTTCCGACTGCTCGCGGAACCCCCGAGGCTGACGAGCTTGGAGGCGTCGACAGGCTCTGTCGTGATCGCGACCGAGTCACGGTACTCGGGCCGGTTCTTGTCAGTGCCGCTGCCGTAGTAGAGCGTGCGCACCTCACGCGGACCGGGCTGACCTGGATCCGCTGCGTCGAGCACTTGATGGGAGAGGACCACCGAGGCGTCACTGGGGGTCAGCCTGAGGGCTGGCGTGCAGGCGCTCGCGAACATCGCGGCGACCGCCCAACAGCGGACCAGTCTTGTCATTGCGGGTCGCTACCGGGAGTAAGCGTGGAAGCAAGAACCTGGGACTTCCCGCTCGACGGCGCCACGGCTAGCGTAGCGCTCCAAGCCCCGCTCCGGAGACATGATGGCCAACCCCATGGTCACGTTTGAGACGAACCACGGAACGTTCACAGCGGAGATGTTCGAGGATGTCGCGCCCAAGACGGCCGGCAACTTCCTCAAGCTCGCGCGAAAAGGCTACTACGACGGCATCATCTTCCACCGCGTGATCAGCGGATTCATGATCCAGGGCGGCGACCCGACGGGGACCGGCACCGGTGGTCCGGGCTACAATATTCCCGATGAGTTCGCTCCAGGGCTCGCCCACACCCACACGGGAATCCTCTCGATGGCGAACTCTGGCGCCGACACCGGCGGCTCCCAGTTCTTCATCACTCTGGCCGCGACCCCGTGGCTAGACGGCAAGCACGCGATCTTCGGAAAAGTGACGACCGGACTCGACATCGTGGAAGCGATCGGCGTCGTTGACACGAACCCCGGTGATCGGCCGCGCGAAGACGTCGTGATGGAGAAGGTGACGGTCAACAATGGTGCGCCTGCCGAGGAAGCCTAGAAGGGTGATCGGAAAGGGGGGCGGGCCGCCACCCGTGCTGTCGCACGGGTCCCCGGGTGCCACGGCCCCAGAGGGCACCCGCGCATTGCGCGGGTCGCGGAGGGGCGAAGGCGTAGCCGTAGCTCCTCCGAGACGCTCCAACGACGGAGATGGGGCCGTGCACCCCAACCCACAGAGGCGTAAGATCATATCAACCATGATGTTGGGCACATGGCGGTTGCGCGGTTGATCCTGCGTCTCTCCTCGTCGGACCACCGCCTTCGGCGGCGGTGCCCGCTCGGCTACGACTCCTCGTCGTTCCTTGCCTGAACGCGCGCAAGCACCATGTGCGCGGCCCACCCCCCTTTCCGATCACCCTTCTAGCAGCCCGTGGCAGAAGTACAGTGGGCCGCCACCCGCAAGCGGGTACCCGGGGGTCTCGCGAGTTCAAGAGTAGGAAGGACGACGAGGTTCTGCGTGCGCAACTTGCCTTGATGCGTCAGCGCGTAGATGTCGATCTGGTCGTCGGTCGGCTTGGCTCTGAGACTCGCCGGGCCAGTGGTGATATGCACGCTCGGGACCCTCAGCCGATCGGGGGTTGAAGCTGGCCGATCTCGTACCCCTTGGGGGGTTCGGCGCCGAGCAGATGTCTCACGAAATAGTCCCAGCGGCGTCGCATCATGTACGGCTCGTTTCCGAAGCCGTGGCCGCGGTTTGGCATCAGGATCAGATCAAAGTCCTTGTTCGCGTCGATGAGCGCGTTCACGACGAGCATGGTGTTCGAGGGTGGCACGTTCGAGTCCATCGTGCCGTGGGCGATGAGCAGCTTGCCTTCGAGGTTTTCCGCGAGCAGCTGGTTGGCCTGATTGTCGTAGGTGGTCGTTCCGTCCGGGTTGACCTCCAGCAACCCCTGCCACTTCTCGCCCCAGTCGTCCTCGTAGTTACGGTTGTCGTGGTTGCCCGCCTGCGATACCGCCACGCGGTAGAAGTCCGGGTAGCGCATGATAGCGCCCGCCGCGGCAAACCCGCCGCCCGAGTGTCCGAAAATCCCGACGTTGTCGACATCGATCCACGAATAACGCTCGGCCAGCTGCCGAATGCCGGCGATCTGATCGGGCAGTCCGTTGTCGCCCATGTTGCCGTAGTACGCCTCGTGGAACTCTTTCGAGCGCCCCGGCGTCCCCATCGCGTCGAGCTCGATGACTACGAAGCCAAGCTCGGCGATCGACTGGAGGTCTCGGTGCGACGCCCGAAAGCTGCGGCTTCCCACGCTCCCGCTCTGTGGCCCCGGGTACAGGTAGTTCACCACCGGGTACTTGGCATTCTCGTCGAAGTCCATCGGACGGAAGAGAAGGCCGTACAGGTCGGTCGCGCCGTCTCTGGCCTTCACGCTGAACGGCATGGGTGGTTGCCAACCGGAGTCGACCAAGTCAGAAATATCCGCCTCCTCGAGCGTCATGAGTGGGCGGCCACGGCGGTCGCGCAGCACCGTCACAGACGGCACCACGGGCGTCGAATAGGTATCGACGAGGTACTCGCCGTCCGGTGAGAAGGAGGCGGTGTGATTCGCGCTGTCGGGAGTCAACAGCGTGACGTCCCCATCGTCTAGGTCGATCTCGTAGAAGTATTGGAAGTAGGGATCGCCCGCTTCGCGCTCGTTGCCTAGGACCGTGACCGTGCGCGACGACTCGTCGACCTCGATGATGTCAAGAACATTCCAGTCACCCGTGGTGACTTGGCTCTCGAGGACACCGGTCCGCGAGTCGTAGAGGTACAGGTGCCCCCAGTCCTCGCGCTGGCTGAACCAGAGGATCTCGTTCGACTCCGAGAGATACCGCCAGCCGTTCGACTCGAAGAAGGTCTGCTCGACCTCCTCGAAGAGGTCCGTCACTTGACCGGTGGAGACGTCGGCGAGGCGTACCTTGGCGCTCTTGTGATCCCGCGAGGTCGATACGAAGGCGAGCGTCTCGCTGTTGGCAGCCCACTCGACGTCGCCGAAGCTCCGACCACACCTGATGTGATCGCTGCACGTCGAACGGTGTTGATCCGGAGGCATGTCGAAGCGAACGACACGGTCGCCCGTCGGGCGGTCCAGGTCGATCACGATCCTCGAGATGCGAAAGATCACCGAGTCCTCCGGCAACGGATATTTCCACGCCTGGAGTTCGGGGTGACCGACCTGGGTGTTCACCAAGTACATCATTCCGACGCCACGCGCGTCGTGCTGGAACGTTGCGATCTTCCGCGAGTCGGGGGACCACTTCACGACCGCCTCGTCGCTCTTGGTCCATCCCGCGTTATCGGTCGCATAGCCGAAGTCTTCCCGGCCATCCGTGGTGAGGCGCGTCTCCTCGTCCGTCTCGACGTTGCGCACCCACAGGTCGTAGTCGCGAATGAACACTACGAGGCTGCCGTCGGGCGAAACGACCAGGAGGCGCGAGGCGCTCGGCTCCTCAAACGACTCAGCCTGCTCACACCGGTAAGACGACATGGCGCAGGCGTAGCGGCCGAGCTCCGCCAACTCCACGATCAACGTCTCTCCCTCGAACGTCATGCTCTGGATGGGGAGTGCCTGCGCGGTGAAAGTGCCGCCGCCGGCCGCCGCCAACGCGGCGGCCAATCGTCCGTGATCGAACGCCTGCTCGCGCGTTCGAGCGCGGGGGTCGACGAGTATGAATTCGATGCCTTCGCGAATGCGGTTCTCGTACCAGAAGCGGCCGTCCACGAGCCAGTGCGGCGTCACCGAAGCACCGTAAACGAGCGCTTCGGTGTGCTCGCTCAGAAGTCGTTCGGAGCGAGCATAGTCATCCGCGGTGAGCTGGCGGATCGTGTCTTGAGCCGCACCCGGAGCAGCGAATGCGACAAGAGCGAAAAGGGCGGCGGGAAGCCGCATGGTCTTCCTCCACGATACGAGACAGCGATCAGACGGGAGTGGCGCGCATCAAGATCGTACAAGATCGGAAGGGGACCTGCCGACGGGCAAATCGAGGCCGGCAGGGGTGACGCGGCCGAAGCCGCGTCACCCTGGCGTCAGGACGTCAGCTGCCCCGCTTGCCGGTGAACGGCCGAGGGCCGCCGCCGCCGCCGCGGCGACCGCCGCCGGCGATCTCACCCTCCATAGAGTCACCGTCGAAGGTACCCGAGTACTCCTGCGTGAAGGAGTTGTCTCCGAAGCTCAGCGTCATCGTGAAACTGAAGCTGTTCCCCTCGACCGTCCCGTCCTCGATCTCGAACTCCCTGGGACCACCACCGCCGCCGCCACCGCCGCCGCGTCGACCACCGAGGGTGAGGGTGAGGGTACCCGTGAGCGTGGTGCCGTCCTGCACGAGCGCGAGCGTCGAGGTCCGAGGCCCACGCTGTGTCTCCTGCGAGAGCTCCCACGTTCCCGTAAGGTTCTGGGCTGCAACCGGTGCCGCGGAGAGGGCCGCTACCGCGACGAGCGCGGCCCCGACTGTACGATAATTCATGGAGGACTCCTGTCCTGTGCGAAGAGCTGCCTTCCTGTAGGAAAGACACGAGAAAGGGATTGTTTGTTAGGGAGCGTCTGCGCAAGGGAAGCTCCTCGCGGGTCCCGTAACCCTGGGCACAGATCGACGGCCGCCGCAGCCATCTCGACTTCGGCCTCGCTCTGGACGCAACAGATCTTGATCAGCATGAGAGAGCAGGCTACCGCGGCGTGAGCGAGCAGCCTCGCCTCCGAATCGTGCTAGAGCGGCTGGCGCGGAGGCTTCACCTGAGCGCGCGCGCTGCCTCCACGCCGCACCAATCGCTCGATCTCGCTGACCAGGTTGTCGTCATCCGCATCGCCCGTGCCACCGAACAGGCCGTCCTCGGTCTCCATTTCGTCCATCCGCTGGACGACACCGTGCAGATTGAGCCACTTGTCGGCTCGCTCGCTCATGCGCACTACCGAGTAGAACAGCCGGGGACGCTTACCTCGCCCGGCGAATACGTCGAGGATGATCGCCGGAATGGACAGCCAGAGCGCTACGAAGTCGATGCCGCCGTCAAGCACCAGCTTGAGCTGGAAGATCGCGAAGTCGCGGAGTGTCACACCGCGCGTGGCGACGGTCAAAGGCTTTTTTCGAGACATGTTTACAAGGGATCATGTTTGCGTGTGTTGTGACAGGCCCTTACGTCACGGTGGGGAAGGAGGTTCAGACCCAAGAGTTCAGCGGCACCGTTGCGGCAGGTGTCGACTAGGAGCGGTCAGGAACCTTCCCCTGAGGGGGTCGTAGGAAAGAAACCCGCCGCGCCTGACAATCCGGAACAATTTGCCGATGAGGTTCTCCTCCCAAGCCAGCTCAGTCCTGGCCGTTGTCGCCGTCTCCGCGTTCTTCGGGGCATGCGAGCCGCGCGCTGAAGCAGTAGAGGAGCCTGCGCAGGTCGTCTCACCGGGTTCGGAGCTCATGGCCCAGCAGGCGCCGCAGGTCCAGCGCCCGACGTTCACGGGTGCGCGCGGGCCCCGTATGGACCCTTCGGAGGTCTCCGGTCGCTGGCCGTTCTACTGGACGCGGGCCATCTACTCGGGTTACCGCCGCGGCTGGGGTGGCTACGGCAGTTGGGCGATCGACTTTCCGAAGGGTGACCGACAGTTCCTCTTTGTGCTCAAGCGCCTCGTGCGCCTCGACGCGTACGACTGGGAGAACGCGATCAGCCTCGCCGACCCAAAGCTCCGGCGGTTCCCGGTCATCTATATGGTCGAGCCCGGCTACATGGACATGACCGAGGCTGAGGTGGATGGGCTGCGGGGCTATCTCGACGCGGGCGGCTTCCTGATCGTGGACGACTTCTGGGGCACGCGTGAATGGGACCAGTTCGAGTACAACATCCGGCGCGTGTACCCGGACAAGGCGATCGTCGATATCACGCTCGACCACAACATCTACTCCGCGTACTACGACATCGAGCAAGTCATGCAGGTGCCCGCCCTCAACAACGCGATCTACGGCTACACCGCCGAGTGCCGATATTGGCCCTGCGACCCCCAGGTCAAAGGCATGTACGACGATGAAGGCCGGCTCATGGTCATCATCAACTTCAACACCGATCTGGGCGACGCCTGGGAATGGGCCGAGGATCCCCGATACCCCCTCAAGTATTCGACGTACGCCTACGAAATGGGTGCGAACATGATCGTCTACGCGATGAGCCACTAGGAACTCCGGGCGACCATGGAACGCATCTTCGAGCTTCTGTTCAAGTACCGACCGCTCGTCTTCGAGCAGGGCGACTTCACGTTCGCGGCCCCCGGCACGGTGCGGCTGTGGCTGGTCGCCGCCGGAGTGGTCGGAGCCGCCGCCGTCGCGAGCTACACGATCGCCCGAGGCAAGAGCACGGTGGTCGATCGCGGGATCATGGCCGGGTTGCGCGTCGCTCTGCTCGCGCTGCTCGTCTTCTGTCTCTTGCAGCCGGCGCTCATTCTCTCGACTGTGGTCCCGCAGCAGAACTTCGTCGGCGTGCTCATCGACGACTCCCAGAGCATGCTGCTGCCAGACGAGGACGGCACCCCCCGCACGTCTTTTCTGCAGGAGGCGTTCACGCCGGACGAGAGCGAGTTGCTCGCCGCCTTGTCCGATCGCTTCGTGCTCCGCTTCTTCCGCTTCTCCGACGTCGCCAGTCGCATCGACGGGCCGAGCGACCTGACCTTCGAGGGCACACACACGAACCTCGCAGCCGCCCTCGACGCCGCGCGTGAGGAGCTGTCGGGTGTACCGCTGTCGGGCCTCATCCTGATCACCGACGGCGCGCACAACGCCGACCGGCCCCTGACCGAGGCCTTGGTCCCGCTCCAAGCCGCGGGCATTCCGGTCTTCACAGTGGGACTCGGCGAAGAAGTGATCCGCCCCGACATCGAGATCGGACGGGTGGAGATGCCGCGAGCCGTGCTCGAGGGCTCTGCCCTCGTCGTGGACGTAGTGGTGACGCAGACCGGGTTCGGACGGAGGACCGTGCCGATCATCGTTGAAGACGACCTGAAGATCCTGGCTGAGGAAACCGTCGAGCTCGGTCCGGACGGAGAGCCGGTCGTCGCACGCATCAGCCTAAAGCTGGAAGGCGAAGGCCCGCGGCGCATTCACTTCCGCATCCCGCCGCAACCCGGGGAACGCGTCGAGCGAAACAACACCCGCACGGTGCAGATCGAAGTTCGCGGGGAACGGGAGAAGATCCTCTATCTGGAGGGCGAGCCCCGCTTCGAGCTGAAGTTCATGCGCCGAGCCGTAACGGACGACGAGAATATCCAGCTCGTGATCTTGCAGCGCACCGCTGAAGGCAAGTTCCTGCGCCTCGAGATCAGCGACAGCACCGAGCTTCAGTTCGGCTTTCCCGCCAGCCGCGAGGAGTTATACCACTATCGCTCCCTGATCATCGGAAGCGTCGAGGCATCGTTCTTCGCGCACGATCAGCTTCAGATGATCGCGGACTTCGTCTCCGAGCGCGGGGGCGGCCTGCTCATGCTCGGTGGCCGCAGCGCCTTCGCTGAAGGCGGCTGGGCGGGTACGGTGGTCGAGGAGGTAATGCCCGTGGTGCTGGGCGAGCCCGCTGGCGGCGAAGACGGTTTTTTCGCGGAGATCGCCGTAAGGCCTACGCTAGCGGGGTTGGCACACGCCGCGGTTCAGCTCGGCCTGGAAGGCGAAGCCGTGAGCGCGCGCTGGGACTCGCTCCCTCCGGTCACGATCGTCAACCCGATCTCGGAAGTCAGGCCCGGCGCGACCGAGTTGCTGACCGGAACGAGCCCGGACCTGCCTGACGACCAGGTGGTACTGGCCTTCCAGCGATACGGGCGGGGCAAGTCCATAGCGATGACTGTCCAGGACTCGTGGCTGTGGCAGATGATTCCGGCGCTCGAAGATCAGAGCCACGAGATCTTCTGGAAGCAGCTACTGCGGTGGCTCATCGACGGTGTGCCAGAGGCCGTCGAGGTGGTCATGGACCAAGATCAGGTGGAGCCTGGGGAGAGCGTGCGGCTCATCGCGACGGTCGGCGACTCCACCTACATCGAGGTGAACGACGCGTCTGTGACCGCGCGCATCACGAGTCCGAGTGGGCTCGTCGAGGAGGTTCCGGTAGAGTGGACCGTCGAACGCGACGGCGAATACGTGCTCGAGTTTCGCCCGAGCGAGCTCGGTGAGTACGAGGTCGAAATCACCGCCGAGCGAGACGGCAGGACGCTCGGCTCCGACCGGACCTACCTGTACACGGCCCCCAGCGACGAGGAATACTTCGGCGCGAACCGCCACACACAGACGCTGCGGCGTATCGCCGATGAGACGGGTGGTCGGTTCTACACTCCAGAGGACGTCGGGACGCTTCCGGACGACATCACCATCACCGGTGCGGGCGTGACCCTCGTCGAACAGATGGCCCTGTGGGACATGCCGTTCCTCTTCTTCCTGATGCTCACACTCATGGGCGCGGAGTGGGGCTTCCGCCGTTTGAGGGGCTTGGTTTGATCCAGGGTCGCGTGCCCAATGCGAGCTCGGGCGTTCTTTTCGCCGCGCTTCTGGCGAGTGTGGCGTTTCCGCTTGGTCTGCAGGCGCAGGGGAGAACGCACGCGATCATCGTCGTCGGACTGGGTGGCAGCGTCGAATACCGGGAGCGCTTTCACAGCCAGGCCGTCGCGCTGAAGGCCGCGCTCACGGAACGGCACGGCATCCCGGCGGAGAACGTCGTCTATCTGGGCGAGCGACCGGAGGACGCGCCCGACGTCATCGCGTACAAGTCGACACGAGCCAACCTTTTCAAGGTCTTGGGCGAGGTTGGTGGACGCTCACAGCCGATGGATCGCCTGCTCTTGGTCCTCATTGGGCACGGGACGTCGGATCGCAACGAAGCTCAGTTCAACCTTCCAGGCCCCGACCTCACGCCTTCGGACCTGCAGACCGGGCTCATCCCCTTCCCGACGCAAACCCTGGCGCTCGTGCACACGGGCAGCGCGAGCGGGGGCTTCCTGACTCCGCTCTCGGGTCCGAACCGGATCATCATCACCGCGACGCGCACGGGGCGAGAGCGCAACGCTACCGAATTCCCCCAGTTCTTCGTCGAGGCGTTTACCCAGGAAGGTGCGGACCTGGACCACGACGAGCGTATCTCTCTGCTCGAGGCGTTTCTGTACGCCCGCCAGGAGGTCGAGCGGCTGTACGAGGAACAGAACGAGATCCTGACGGAGCACGCGATGCTCGACGACAACGGCGATGGCGAAGGCAGTTACGATGCGGGGCTCACGGGACCCGACGGTATGCTCGCGGCGACGTTCCAATTCGGCGGAATCGCCGGCACAGCGGCTCAGGTGCCCGACGATCCGGAACTCGCTCGCCTGTACGCAGAGCGCATCGAGATCCAGGAGCGCATCGGTCAATTGCGTGCGGTGCGCGACGTCATCGAAGAGGACGCGTACCTCGCGGAGATGGAAGACCTGCTCGTCGAATTGGCGCTCAAGGCGCGTGAGATCCGAGCGATCGAAGGAGGCGACGCTTGAGACCGGCCGGGTCGCTTCCGGTCTTCTTGTTGCTGTGGGCGGCGCCCGCCACCGGCCAGACCGTAGCCGACGCGTACGTAGAGTTGCGCAGCGGCGAATATGAGGACGCGGAACGCACGTTCCGGCGCGTCCTGAGAGGAGACGCCACCTCGCTCAGGGCGCGCCTCGGCTTGATCGAGGTACTCACGACGAGGGGTGAATACGACGAAGCACAAAGCGTCGCGCTCGAGGCTCCGGAACCCGTCGAGGTCGCGAATGCGATGGGAGAGGTGCTCGTCCTCAAGGGGAGACTGGACGAGGCCGCAACGGCCTTTCAGCGCGCGATCGACGACCGCGCGGCCGACGCACTGACGGCGGAGGTCAACCTCGCGGAGTTGCTGTTCAACCGAGGCGACATCGACGAGGCGATGCGGAGCTTCGACCGGTTCTTCGACGTTTACAACGACGCGGATGGTCGGCTGCGTGCGGCGGATCTCGTCGCGGTAGGGCGGGCGATGAGCTTCCTCGGGCGGTCCGAGCCGGATCTCTTCCACGACGCGCTTCGGGCCTTCGACGAGGCGTCGAGCGCCGACCCTGGATGGCCGGAACCGCTCGTCCGGGCTGGGTCACTCTTCCTCGGGAAGTACGAGAGCCCCTCGGCACAGGCCGAGTTTCAGAAAGTGCTCGCCATGAACCCGCGTCACCCGGGCGCGCTGCTCGGGCTCGCGGAGGCTCTCGAGTTCGACGGTACGTCGGGGGCGAGCGACGTGCTGAGTCGGCTGCTCGAAGTGAACCCGAACCATGTGGAGGCGCGGGCGATCGTCGCCCGACAGCACCTCACGCGCGAGGGACACGCAGAGGCGCGCGAAGAGGCGGAGAAGGCATTGGAGGTGAACCCCAACGCGCTGCCGGCGCTGACGGTGCTCGCGGGCTCGCACTTGCTGGCCGGAGAGCTCGCCGAATTTCGACGGGTTCGCTCGCGAGCTCTGGCGATCAACCCACGCTACGCCGCACTCGACGTGACCCTCGCGGAGCTGTCCGTCCAGACCCGCCGATATGCACAGGCTGTGACGCGCGCCGAGGCAGCTATCCAGCTCGACTCGGCGTCTTGGGAGGCGTGGGGCCTGCTCGGACTGAACGAGTTGAGAGTGGGCGATATCGAACAGGGGCGCGCCGACCTCGAGCGCGCCTTCAAGGGTGACCCTTACAACCCGTGGTTCAAGAACACCCTCGACCTGCTCGACACCTTCGAGCGCTTCGAGTCGATCTCGACGGAGCACTTCGAGCTCTTCTTGCACGGCACCGAGTCGGACTTGCTCGCGACGTACCTCGCTCCCATTGCCGAAGAGGCGTACGACAGCCTCTCCCGCCGGTACGGAGTCGAACCGCCGCTACCCATTCGCGCTGAGCTCTTCCCGAGCCACGCGGACTTCTCGGTACGCACTCTCGGTGAGACAGGGCTGGGCGCGCTCGGTGTGAGCTTCGGCAGCGTGCTCGTCATGGACTCTCCCAGCGCCCGCGAGCTCGGTGACTACAACTGGGCGTCGGTCTTCTGGCACGAGCTCGCGCACACGTTCCACCTGGCCATGACCGACCACCGTGTCCCGCGTTGGTTCTCCGAAGGCCTCGCGGTGCACGAACAGCGCAAGGCCCGCGCCGGATGGGGTCACCAGCCGAACGTCCCGTTCCTGCGCGCGCTCCGGGACGGCGACCTCAAGAAGGTGAGCGATCTGGACGACGGTTTCATGCGGCCCGACTATCCGCAGCAGGTGATTTTCTCGTACTACCAGGCATCGCTCGTCTTTCAGGTCATCGAGGATCGATATGGCTTCGACGCCATCCGCGACATGCTCGACGGGTACCGCCGCGGGGAGACGACGGTGGATCTCTTCGAGTCTGTTCTGGACAAGCCGCTCGACGAGTTCGACGACGAGTTCGACGACTACATGAAGACACGCTTCAGCGGGCCGCTCCGGGGACTCGTCGAAATCGGTGACCTGCCGGGCCCAGCGGCGAGTACTCGCGATCTACAGGACTTCGTGCGGGGCAATCCGGGTGACTTGGTCGGGCGGCTCCGGCTCGGCGCTGCGCTGACCAATGAGGAGCGGTTCGACGACGCCAAGCCTCATCTCGACGCAGCGCTGCGCATTTTTCCCGAGAACGGCGGAGCTGACAGCCCGTATTGGTATTTGGCCCAGATCCACCGAGCGGAGGGCGACTTGGAGCGTGCAGCCGCCGCGCTCGCGCGTCTGACTGACTTCTCAGAGTCGAATTACCACGCCTTCGTGCTGCAGGCCGACGTACTCGAGGAACTCGGTCGCCCCGAGGAGGCGGCGCGCGCGTTGGACAAGGCGGCGCTCATCTGGCCGTACGACATCGACCTGCACCTGCGCCTCGCCGAGCTGCACAGCCAGGTGAGATTCTTCGAAGGAGCGGTCCGCGAGCGCGAAGCAGTCGTTGCGCTCAAACCCACGGACATGGCGAATGCGCTCTATCTGCTCGCGGTGGCTCACCGGGACGCAGGCGACCTGGTGAGCGCGCGTCGAGCGGTGCTGCAAGCGCTCGACGTAGCCCCCAACTACGAAGAGGCTCTGGAACTGCTGCTCGAGATACGGGCGCGAACGAGAGCGGCTCGATGAGAAGTGCGAAGGCCCTGATCGCCCTGCTCTTCGTCGGCTCCGCCATGGCGTGGCGCGTGGCGGTTGGCGAACCCTCGTCAGCCCCGAGTGGGCTCGCCCCGGCCGCCGCAACGCAGTGGCACGACGACTTCAACACCCCGTACGACAGCAAGTACCACTTCGTGCGCGTCCGATACGACGGGGGCGGTGGTGGCTTCGGAGGATTCCGACGCGGGCGTCGCGGCGGAACGTGGTCGCACGACTATCCCCGTGCCGAGCGTAACTTCCTGCAGATCCTCAAGGAGACGACGTACGTGGGAACGCAGGCGGAGGGCTCCAACGTCCTGACGTTTGACGACCCGGAGTTACTCAAGTACCCGATCGCGTACATCGTGGAGGTCGGCTACTGGCACCCGAGCGACGAAGAGGTACGGGCGCTCGGCGAGTACCTCTTGAAGGGCGGCTTCCTGATCGTCGACGACACGCGCGGCGAGCGTGGCTTCGAGTACCGGAACTTCGCCTCTCACATGGAACGGGCGCTCCCCGGGCTATCACTCGTTCCTCTCGCGCACGACCACGACATCTTCGACTCTTTCTTCCGCGTCGATCCGCTGGCGGTAATCCCGCTCTACGGACCACGCGACGTGCAGTATTACGCGATCTTCGAGGACAACGACCCGGAGAAGCGGATGATGGTCGTGTTCAACTTCAACAACGACATCGCCGAGTACTGGGAGTTCAGCGATGTGGGCTGGTATTCCATCGACCTCACGAACGAAGCGTTCAAGCTAGGAGTCAACTATATCGTGTACGCGCACACGCACTAGGAGCAGCTCAGGCGTTGCGCAGAACCCATCTCTGAACGACTAATGCGGGCCCCCAACGCCCCCTGACCCCGGAGAAACATCTTGGTGGATGACGCGATCGGAACGGTTGTGCTCGACAGCCCAGACGATGTAGCACTCGCGGATAAGATGAAGAACGGCCGCGAGCAAATCCTCAGCGAGCTGCGCAAGCTGATCATCGGTCAGGAGGACGTGATCGAGCAGGTCTTGCTCACGCTCTTCGTCGGCGGCAACAGCCTGATCGTGGGTGTGCCCGGTTTGGCGAAAACGCTCCTGATCCACACGATCGCGCAGGTCGTGGATCTCAACTTCTCGCGCATCCAGTTCACACCGGACCTGATGCCGTCGGACATCACCGGCACGGACATCCTCCAGGAAGACGGGGAGACTGGACGCCGCGAGATGGTCTTCGCGCCGGGACCGGTCTTCACGAACATCCTGCTCGCCGACGAGATCAACCGCACGCCGCCGAAGACGCAGTCCGCTCTGCTCGAGGCGATGCAGGAACACCGTGTTACGGTGCAGGGCCGAACGTACACTCTCGAGGAGCCGTTCTACGTGTTCGCCACGCAGAACCCGATCGAGCTCGAGGGCACCTACTCGCTTCCCGAGGCACAGCTCGACCGCTTCATGTTCAAGATCATCATCGATCACATGCCGGAGGACGAGGAGATGGAGGTCGTGCGCACGACGACCAGTACCCTCGATCCGAAGTTCAGCCACGCGGTAAGCGGCGCGGACCTCGTCGCGTTCCAGGCGCTCGTTCGGCGTGTTCCGGTGTCTGAGTCGGTACTCAAGTACGCAGTGGCGCTGACCCGCGCGAGCAGGCCCAACCCCAACGGGGACGCACTCGACTTCGTGAACAAGTGGGTCGCATACGGTGCTTCGGTCCGAGCGGCGCAGTACATGGTGCTGGGCTCGAAGGCCCGTGCGATCACGCAGGGACGCTACCACGTCTCGTTCGAGGACATCCGAGCGCTCGCGCAGCCGGTGATGCGCCACCGCGTGCTAACGAACTTCCACGCGGAATCCGAAGGCAAGACCGCCAGCCAACTGGTCGACATGCTGCTCGAGGCCGTGCCGGTACCTTCGTCGGGGATGTAGGAGGCGCTCGTGACGGCGCACGCGCGAGCCCCGGCAACTGCGAGAGGCGGAAGCCAGTTCCTCGACCCCGCAGTCCTCGCTCGCATCAGCAACCTCGAGTTGCTGGCCAGGACAGTCGTCGACGGCTTCCTGACCGGGCTGCATCGCTCGCCCTACCTCGGATTCAGCACGGACTTCGCCGAGCATCGGCAATACATGCCCGGCGACGACGTGCGGCGCATCGACTGGAAACTCTTCGCGCGCTCGGACCGTCACTACATCAAGCTCTTCGAGGCCGAGACCAACGCGAACTTCATGGTGTTGCTCGATGTCTCGAAGTCGATGAGCTACAGCAGCCACGAGGTCTCGAAGCTCGACTACGCGAGGTACCTCGCGGCATGCCTGACCTTCTTCTCGCATCGCCAGCGTGACCGAGTGGGCCTGGTCACGTTCGATCATGAGATCGTAGAGTACGTGCCCCCGTCCATGAAGCGGATGGACACGATTCTGCACGTGCTCGATCAGGCCGAGGCCGGACGCGCTGGCAGCCTCCAGGCGCCCGCGATGCAGATGGCGGAGCTGCTCGGGCGAAAGGGCATCCTCGTCGTCATCTCGGACTTCTATGAGCAGCCAGACACCGTCCTCGCGTCGATCGCGCCGCTCCGGGCCCGCGGCCACGACGTGATCGTCTTTCACGTCATGGACCCGGACGAGCTCGGTTTCCCCTTCGAGCATCCGTCTGGTTTCGAGGATCTCGAGACCGGGGAACAGATCCCGGTGATTCCGAATCGGTTGAAGGAAGACTACATCCGACTCGTGAAGAACCACCTCGAAGAACTCGAGCGTCGCTTCACCGACAACCGGATCGACTACACGCTGCTCGATACGTCGAAGCCGCTCGACCTGGCACTGTTCCGGTACCTGTTGGCGCGCGAACACTCGAGTCGAAAACGATGAGCTTGGCGCTGCTCGTCCCGCTCTTCCTGCTCGGGGTCGCAGGCGTCGTGGTGCCGATCGTCCTACACCTCACACGCCGCCAACGGCGGAACCTGGTGCACTTCCCGTCGCTCATGTTCCTCGAGCGTATTCCCTACCAGGAGCAGCGGAGAAGGCGGATTCACTATTGGTTCCTGCTCTCACTGCGTGCGCTCGCGCTCGCACTGGTGGCCGTCGCGTTCGCGCGCCCATTCTTCGAGCAGGACACCGTCGGTGTGGGAGCGTCCTCCGGCCCGCGTGAGGTCGTCGTCCTGATCGACCAATCGTACAGCATGGAGATCGGCGATCAATTCGACCGCGCGCGGGACGAAGCACGCAGGATCTTCAACGAGCTCGGTCCGCTGGATCGCGCCAGCCTGGTGATGTTCGGGCGGGGCGCCCGCGTCGTTGCGCGCTCGACAGCGGATCGTTCGCAGCTCAGTCGCGCCCTCGACACCATTCAGGTCAGTTCGTCCATCACGCGCTTCGGTCCGGCTCTCAAGGTCGCTCAGACGATTCTGGAGGAGTCCGAGCTGCCCAACGGCGAAGTCTTCTTGCTCACCGACTTCCAGCGCAACGGCTGGACCGGAGACGAGGGGATCCGGCTGCCGCCTGGCTCGAAGGTCACCCCCGTCCAGCTCGGTGAGAAGACTTTGGACAACATCCAAGTCACTGATGTCGCTCTGGCGCGTGAGGCGGTTTCGGGCCGGGAGAGGGTGACCCCTACGGCGCGACTCGCTCGCCGCGGAGGGGAGCAGGCCAGAGAGGTGATGGTGTCCCTCGAAGTCGACGGCCAGGAACTCCAGTCGCGCTCGGTGACCATCCCGCCGAACGGGTCCGCGACGGTCACGTTCCAACCGTTCACGCTCTCGCAGCCACACACCCGTGGTTCAGTGCGTGTGCCAGGCGACGAACTGCCAGCGGATGATGCGCGCCACTTCGTCGTCTCTCCGGGAACCGCGCTCTCGATGCTCATCGTCGAAGGTGGCTCTGCCGCGAGCGATGCCAGCCTGTACCTGCGACGCGCGTTGGCTATCTCAGAAGGCAGACGCTTCGACGTCGCCTTCCGTCGAAGCGACACGGTGCGGCCGCAGGATCTCGAGGGGACCGATGGCGTCATCATAAACGACGCAAACGTCGACGGCGGTTCGGCGGAACGTCTGCGCCGCTTCGTCGAGGCGGGCGGCGGCCTGCTGCTCGTGCTGGGCCAATCGTCAGGCTGGCCGAACTCCGCCGCGGACATGCTGCCCGGTACCATCGGCCAGGTTCAGGATCGTCAACAGGGTCGCGGCGGCCGACTCGGATTCCTCGAGTACGGACACCCGATCTTCGAGGCGTTCTCGGGCCCGCGCAGCGGCGACTTCACTGGTGCACGTTTTTTCCGGGCCCGGGACTTCACGCCCGCGGACTCCGCAACCGTGCTCGCTCGCTTCGACGACGGCTCGGTCGCACTCGCGGAGTTGCGATACGGGAGGGGCACGGTGCTGGTCTGGACGTCGGCGTTGGACAACTTCTGGAATGATCTCGCTCTTCAGCCGGTCTACTTGCCGTTCGTACACCGGATCTCCGAATACGTGGGCGGACGGACAGAGCCGCTGCCGTGGTTCGTCGCTGGCCAGGTCGTGGACCTCGCGGACCCGGAGGCTCTGGAGATGGCCGGATTGGTTTCTGCGGAAGCCGCGGGCCTGGTGGCGGGACTCGATCAGGTGGCAGTGACACCTTCCGGGCAGTCGGTGCGGCTTCCCGCTGGGGACGGGCCGCGCTATTTGCTCCTCGATGAGCACGGCTTCTACACGGTGCGCGCTCCCGGATCGGATCCGGACCGGCCCTTCGTGATTGCCGTGAATGTCGAGCTCGAGGAGTCGAACCTGGCGAGGATCGACGCAGAGGAGTTGGTGGCACAGGTGGGCACCGCGGCGGCCGGGCCCGACGGTGGACCGGACTTCGAGCAGGCGACCGAGATGCGCATGGAGGATCTGGAACGGCGGCAGTCGCTGTGGCGATGGATTCTCATCGCTGCGTTCTCTCTGTTCGTGAGCGAAACACTGCTCTCGAATTGGGTATCCAGAAAGGCAGGAGTCCCTGGCGTGGCCACGGGCTGAATCGCCACGTTGTCTTGTAGTGCTTTGGAAATGGGCTGCGGAAGGAGTGGAAGATGAAGGGCTCTGACAGACGGATGACGAACCACAGGCTCATCGAGCTGGTCGCCAGCATTCGGTGGCGCTGGCGCACGCGGATCTTTCTGCGGGGACTCACCTGGGTCGGAGCGCTTTCGGGCGCCGTTCTCTTCCTGTCGGCCATCGGTCTGGAACAGATGCGCTTTTCAGCCGAAGCTGTAGTCTGGCTGCGGCTGCTCACATGGGGCACCCTCGGCTTCACCACCATCTGGTTCATCGTGCGACCGTTGTTCAGACGCGTTACGGACGAGCAGGTGGCGCTCTACCTCGAAGAGCATGAGCCGGCGCTCGAGCACGCGGTGGTTTCAGCGCTCGACGCGGGCAACGCCAGCTTCTCGCCTGCTCTGGGAGATCAGTTGGTGCAAAGCGCGCTCGATCGCGCACGGAAGGTGGAGTTCGGGCGTCGCGTGGAGCAGTCCGCACTCTACCGGTTCGCCGGTGCGCTGACGGCGGTCGCCGTGTTCGGTTTGGCTTTCGCCCTCATGGGCCCATCCCACCTCCGGCACGGGGTAACGGCACTGTTGTTCCCCATGACGGACGCGGCCTCGGTGAACCCGTATTCGATCGGCGTGCTGCCGGGGGATACGACGATCTCTCGAGGCTCCGATCAGATGGTCACGGCGACGCTTCAGGGCTTCGACGTCGCAGACGTCTCGGTGTTCACGCGTTCCGGATCCGATGAGACGTTCCAGCGACTGAGCATGCTGCCAGACCAGGCCAACGGCTTCGAAGTCATGCTGTTGGCCGTAGACGACCGCACCGAGTACTTCGTCGAGGCCGCGGGCATCCGGTCCTCCACTTTCTCGATCGACGTCGCGGACCTTCCCTACGTGGATCGACTCGACCTCACCTACTACTTCCCGCGGTACACGGGCCTCGACCCCCGGACGCAGGAGGACGGCGGTGATATCGCGGCGCTCGCAGGCACGCTCGTCGAGGTGCGCATTCACCCCACCATGGCGACCACCGCGGGCCAACTGATCATGGACGGGGAGCCCGTGGCGGACCTCGCGCTCGAGGCGGACGGTACGCTGCTCGCTTCGTTCACCGTCACTGAGCGCGGCTTCTACTCGATCGAGCTCGCGCGGGACAACGGCGAGATGGTGCCCGCCTCGCCCGAGTACATCATCGACCTGCTCGAGGACCAGGCACCTTCGATCCGGTTCTCCGACCCGGGAAGAGACATCACGGCGTCGCCGATCGAGGAAGTGTACCTCGAGGTGCGGGCCGACGACGACTACGGCATCGGAGACATCCGGCTCGTCTACTCGGTCAACGGCGGTGAAGAAGACACCTTGGTAATCTTCGAAGGATCGGGTGCCTCGCTGCGAGAGGTCTCTACGGGCCACACGCTCTTCCTCGAGGAGTGGGAACTGGAGCCCGGCGACTTGGTGGCCTACTACGCCCTCGTGCGGGACAACCGCACGCGCGACGGCGGCAAGCCGGTCTCGAGCGACATGTTCTTCCTGAGCGTGCGCCCGTTCGAGCGCGCGTATCGCCAGGCTGAACAGCAGGGCGGTGGCGGTGGTGGAGGTGGCCAGCAGGAGGAGACAGCGCTGTCCGAGATGCAGCGGATGGTGATCTCAGCCACTTTCAATCTCATCCGCCAGGAGGACAGCTACGGCCCGGGCGAGTTCAGCGAGAACGTGGTCAGCGTATCGCTCGCGCAGGGACGACTGAAGGAACAAGTCGCGACACTCCTGCAACGCATGCAGAACCGGGGGCTGACGCGAACCGATCCCGGCTTCCGGGACGTGTCCGCCATCCTGCCGCAGGCGGTCGAGGCGATGTCCAAGGCGGAGGAGGACCTCGCGTCGGAGGAGTTGCGCGACGCGTTGCCCGACGAGCAGACCGCGTTGCGCTTCCTTCAGCAGGCTGAGGAGACGTACGAGCGATACGTAACCCAGCAGCAGGATCAGCAGGGTGGCGGTGGCGGTGGTGGGCAACAGGCGGCCGAGGATCTTGCCGACCTGTTCGAGCTCGAGCTCGACAAGCTCAAGAATCAATACGAGACCGTCCGTCGCGGGCAGCAACAGCAGTCCGACAACGACGTCGACGAGCTGATCGAGCAGTTGAAGGAGCTCGCGCGCCGTCAGGAGCAGGAGGCCGAGAGGCAGCGTCGACGGGCGCAAGCGCAGCAAGGTTCGGCAGGTGGCGGCCAGGCTCAGCGGGATCTGGCGGAACAGGTCGAAGAGGCCGCCCGGCAGCTTCAGCGCCTCGCGAGAGAGAACAACGACGCCCAACTCGAACAGACCGCGCGTGACCTGCAACAGGCCGCGGAGTCGATGCGTCGGTCCGCGGCGCAAGGCGGTAGCGCCGGGCAGAGCGAAGCGGCGGCGGCGCAGCGGAGGCTGGAGGACGTGCGTCGGCAACTCGAAGAGGCACGCGCGGACCGGGCACGGCGTGACGCGGAGAACGCGATCGAGCGAGTCGAGGAGCTGCAGCGGCAACAGAGAGAGGTTCAGCGGGAGGTCCGTGGGCTTCCAGCGACCGGCGCCGAGCGAGCGGAGACGATCAACCGACTCCGCGAACGCAAGGACCAGATGACGGAAACGCTCGAGGACCTCGAGCGCGAGCTCCACCAGGCCGCCGCGAACAGTCGTGCCGACAATCCGGCAGCTGCGCGTGCACTCGAAGCCGCCGCGAAACAGATCCAAGATTCCAAGCTGAAGGAGAAGCTGCGGTACTCTCGCGGTACCATCGAGCAGTGGGACCCTCAGTCCGCGGTCACTCTCGAGCTCGACATCGAGTCAGACCTTCAAGCGCTGCACGATCAACTCGAGCGGGCGGCAAGCGCTTCCAGTGAGCGTCAGGTGAACCCGCTCGAAGAAGCACTCGAGGAGGCCCGCGAGCTAGTCCGCGGCATGGAAGCGATGGACCGGCGCCTCGACCAGAGCCAGCGCCAGGCCGGTCAGCAAGGCCAAGAAGGCCAGCAAGGCCAAGGTCAGCAGGGCCAAGACGGTCAAGGCGGCCAGCAGGGCCAAGACGGTCAGGGCGGTCAGCAGGGCCAAGGTGGCCAGCGCGGAGACCAGAGCAACCAGGCAGGCGGCGGCGGGCCCGACGGTTTGGCGTCAGACCGACTGGGTGGCTCGTACTACGGTGGAGCCGTGCGCGGAGACCCGCGGCCGTTCTCCGATGAGGAGATCCGACAGCTGCGTAGCGAGTTCGGCCAACGCATCGATCAGGTCCGGGCGCTTCAGGAGCGGCTGCGCGAGGCAGGGCAGGGATCCGCCCGGGATCTCCAGGCGGTGCTGGAGGCCATGGCCAGGCTGGAGCGCGAAGGCATCTATGCTGATCCCGCCCAGGTCGCGGGACTCAACGAGGACATTCTCAACAGCCTGAAGCGCCTCGAGTTCGGGCTACGCCGTGAGGTGGAGGGAGAGCCCGAGCAAGGCGCAACGCTCACCGGCTCCGATGAGGTGCCCGACGGGTATCGCGAACTTGTCGAAGAGTACTACAGGGCGCTCGCGCGAGGGCGTCCGGGCGGGGGTGGGAATTAGCTGTCGTTAAGCCGTGTTCGGTGCTCCCAGACGCGGCAGACAAGTCAATCGCTTTTCGTCGGTCCGATTGAGCACCTGTCGGACCTTGTCTCTCAGGCCCCGCACGGTGGGGATAAGGGACAGCGTGCAGCGTTACATTCTGCGCGCCACGCTGTAGTTCTTCCACAGCTTCTAGTCTAGTCTAGTTCCCGTCCCAGAGGTTCGGCGAGCACCGAGGGTGCCGAGGTGCCGCCCTGGTAAGGCGCGACGACGAGGAATAGCATGGCTATTTTGAGGAGAAGCAACGCAGCCAGGGTGGATACATCGGTGCCCGAATGCCGGCGAACTTCTGGGACGGGATACTAGACCCCGCCGTCGTATGTCTGGACCGCAGTTCATCTACCATATGCACCGGCTCTCGAAGATCGTCCCGCCCAAGCGGGAGATCCTCAAGAACATCAACCTCTCGTTCTATCCCGGCGCGAAGATCGGTGTCGTAGGCGCGAACGGTTCGGGAAAGAGCTCGCTCCTGCACATCATGGCAGGCATCGATACCGACTTCCTCGGCGAGGCCTGGGCCGCGAAGGGCACGCGCATCAGCTATTTGGCCCAGGAACCAGAACTCGACGAGTCCCTCAACGTGAAGGGAAACGTCGAGCTGGCGGTCTCCGAAATCCACGACCTTCTCCGGAAGTTCGAGGAGGTGAGCCTCAAGTTTGGTGAGATCTCGACCGACGAGGAGATGAACGCGCTCATTGAAGAGCAGTCGAGGCTGCAGGATCGAATCGAGGCGGTGGGTGCATGGGAGTTGGACCGGAAGGTCGAGATCGCGATGGACGCGCTGCGCCTGCCTCCCGGGGACGCGGACGTCACCACGCTCTCGGGCGGTGAGCGCCGGCGGGTAGCACTCTGCCGCGTCTTGCTCGAGCAGCCCGACTTACTGCTGCTCGACGAGCCGACCAATCACCTGGATGCAGAATCGGTCGCCTGGCTCGAGCATCACCTAGCCGCATTCCCGGGGACGATCGTGGCGATCACCCACGACCGGTACTTCCTGGACAACGTGGCGCAGTGGATCCTGGAGCTCGACCGCGGGCAAGGCATTCCTTGGAAGGGCAACTACACGTCATGGCTCGAGCAGAAGAGGGAGCGGCTGCGCGTGGAGGAGAAGAGCGAGTCCGCTCGTCAGAAGACCTTGGAGCGCGAGCTGGAGTGGATCCGAATGTCCCCCCGCGCGCGGCAAGCCAAGGGGAAGGCCCGCATCAATGCATACGCGGAGCTACTCGATCGCGACGAGCGCGAACAGGCGCGCACCGCCGAGATATTGATCCCAAAGGGACCCCGACTTGGGCGCACGGTGATCAACGCGAGCGGCCTGCGGAAGGGCTTCGGCGATCAGCTGCTCATCGACGACCTCTCGTTCGACGTGCCGGCGGGCGCGATCGTCGGAATCGTCGGTGGCAACGGCGCGGGCAAGACGACCCTCTTCCGGATGATCGTCGGCGAAGAACAGCCCGACTCGGGAACGCTCGAATTGGGCCAGACCGTAGAGCTCGCGTACGTCGATCAGTCCCGCGAGGAGCTCGACCCCGAGAAGAGCGTCTTCGATGAAGTCAGTGGGGGCCATGACATCCTTTACTTCGGGCGCGCGGAGGTGAACGCTCGCGCCTACCTGTCGTGGTTCGCCTTTCGGGGCGCGGATCAACAGAAGAGGACCGGCGTGCTGTCGGGAGGAGAACGCAACCGCCTGCACCTCGCCAAGCTGCTCAAGTCGGGCGGTAACGTGTTGCTTCTGGACGAGCCCACCAACGACCTGGATGTCGATACTCTGCGCGCGCTTGAAAACGCCATCCTGGACTTTGCGGGCTGCGTGCTGGTGATCTCTCACGACCGATGGTTCCTGGACCGGGTCGCGACGCACATCCTCGCGTTCGAGGGTGACTCTCAAGTCACCTGGTTCGAAGGAAACCACACCGAGTACGAGGACGACCGTCGCCGTCGATTGGGCGAGGCGGCGGTGCAACCGCATCGATTGAAGTACCGCAAATTGGTCCGAGACTGAGCGGGATCCACCCAGAAGCGTATTATTGAGGGTGGTTTGGCGAAGGAACGCATGCCGGGGGGTCGCCTGTGGAAATCGAAGATCTGGACCCGCCAACTGAACGGATCAGCTCGCCAGAGGACCGAAGTCGACTCCTGGCTGAGGCGATCGCGCACGCCGAGAACCGAGAGGCCCGATACCGGCAACTCCCGCCGGTGCGCCGCCGAGGAGGCCAATGGAAGGTGCTCCTGGCATTCATCGTGCTCATGCTCGCCGGCTACATCGGTCTCGCCCCGCCCGCGTGGCTCGCCGGAGGACCACTTCCGCAGGTTTCGAGCGCGGAGCGCGGGCGTGGCGTAGTCGCAGCGCTACAGATGCAAGCACGGCAGATCGAGGTGTTCCAGGCCCGGCACGGTCGCCTACCTCGCACCTTGGACGAAGTCCCGGTTCGAATCCCCGGCGTCCGCTTCGTGCGCTCGAATAGCCGAGTCTACCAGTTGGTGGCAGCGCGTCCAGACGGACGGGCTCTCGTCTACGATTCCGCGAAGCCGGACCCGAAGTTCGAGGAGGTCGAGAACGGCTGGGATCGCGGACCCGGGTCGTGATACCTTCCCGGAAGGACACCGAACGGTCCGGCGCGAGTATGGGCGACATCCTCGTCTTTCTTTCGATCCTGACGCTCGGCTTCGCGCTCGCGTATCCGCGACTGCAGGAACGCGCCTTCGAGCAGCAGTTGGATGGTGCGGTGTCGGCGATCGAGACTCTTCGCGCGGCCGCCTCCGCTTTCCTGAACCAAAACCGCGATTGGCCGGCGCCCAGCCCGGCGGGAGTGACGCCGCCTGAGCTCGTTTCGGCGTTCCCCGCGGAGCAACGCCTCGCGGTGGCGGGCTATGCGCTCGAATGGAACCGCTGGGAGATCGTCGACCGCGCCGAAGTCGTCTTGCCGCCCGAACCCGTGGCGCTTTCGCAGGGAGACTCGCCAGGAGACAGCGTGCCCGCGGGACCGACGACCCTCTTCCGCACGATGGGCGGACTCACGGTCTACTCAGGTAATTCTGCGCTTCTCGCTGGTCTGCTGGAACACTACGGAACGCGCCTTTCCTTCGTGAGAGATACCACTTGGACCCTCGTGATCCCCCGGTAAGATGATAGACGACCGCCGCACCCGTTCAGACGATTTCACCCGGGAAGTCAGCGACGAGAACGAACGCGCTCAGGCCGTCTCTGCCTTCCTGAGGGATCAGGACGAGCGCCGGAAGAAGGCGCTCAAACGAGCCGCACGCCGTCGGCGCATCAGGAGAGCTCGCAGAATAGCCGTGGGCGCGACGTGGATCGGTGTCGCCTATATCTGGGTGGGCACACCTGGGTGGCTCACCGTCGAGCCGCCACCGGTACCGACGGTCGCGGATGAGTCGAACGCGCTCCGCTTCAACCTCTACCTCCAATCTCAGCGCGTCGAGGCCTATCGCGCCGAACGCGGTCGTCTACCCTACGTACTCGACGAGGCCGGCCCACGCTTTCGGGGCATGGAGTACCGACGACGCGATAACAGTCAATACCAGATCACCGGGCGCACGGACCGAGTCGAACTGCAGTACCACTCGCGCCAGTCCCCGCTGGCGTTCGTGGGTGAAGCCGCCTCGCTGGCTGAAGACCCCCATCCCCGCGGTGAACGGTGAGGCTCCCGTCGTGGTTCGATCGGGACCGTCCTGCGCGACCTGAGAAGGCGCCGCGCGAAGCTGCCGGCTTCACGATGGTCGAAGTGATCACCCTAGCTGTGGTCATGGTCACGCTCGTGCGCATCGCGCTGCCGTCCTTCCACGACGTGCTTCTCAAGGCCCGCGCGGCCGAAGTGGTCGCTGAGTTCGAGGCCGTGCGCAGCGCGATGCACAACTATCACGCCGAACACCTACGGTGGCCTGAAGACGCCTATGTCGGACAGATCCCGAGTGGGCTCGCCGAGTTCCTGCCGGAGAACTTCGACTTCAGCGGAGCGGGCTATCGGCTGGACTGGGAGAACTGGGTCTTGCCAAGTGGGCTGCCCCAACACCCCGAGACCGGTATATTGCTGGGCATTTCGATCGTGACGGAGGACGCCGAGCTGGGCTACGCCGTGGTCGATTTCCTGGGCGGCACGATGGCTCACTACACTCTTGGCACGAGCTACACCTTCGTAGTTGAGCGTATGTAGCGCGAGCCGGGTCGATCCACGCGAGGCTCTGCAAGCGGACTGAGGTCGCCGGCGGTGTCGGGCGCCCGTATCCTCTCGAGATGATCCGCATCCACAGCCGTCCCGATCTCGACGAAGCCGTAGCCCTCGACGCAGTCCGCGAGCACTACGGTCTCGACGGCACCCTCACGCCGTTGCCTGGGGAGCGGGATCGCAACTTCCTGCTCGAGGTCGACAGCGGGGTGCGCTACGTCGTCAAAGTGAGTTCTCCCGACGAGCCTCAGGCGATCCTCGAGTTCGAGAACCGCATGATCGAGCGGCTGACCGCGGACACGAACGGTCTCGTCCCCGGACTCGTCGCGGCACGCTCCGGCGCGACGCTCGTCGAGCACGTGGACCCAGCAGGCGCTAGGCACCGCATCCGAATCCTCCACTTCCTGCCGGGTACGCTACTCGCCACGGTTCGTCCTCGTAGCGAAGCACTCCTGGTAGATATCGGGCGACGCATGGCCGACCTGGACAGCGCACTCGGAGCGCTCCCCGACCACCCCCCGGCGCGCGTCGACTTCGACTGGGCGCTGGGACACGCCGGCGACGTCATGGAGCGCGGGCTCTCTCTGCTCGAGGGCGAGCAGAGAGCCCTGATCGAACGAGCGATCGCTTCGTTCCGCGGCAAGGAATCAGAATTCCTCGGGCTCGGCTCTCAGATGATCCACGGGGACGTCAACGATCACAACGTGTTGGTGTCGCCCACGGACGGAGGCGAACACCGCGTCACGGGAATCATCGATCTGGGCGACGCGCACTCCGCGCCACGCGCCTTCGACCTCGCGATCGCGATCGCGTACTCGATCCTCGGGACTCCAGACCCATTCGCCGCCGCGGCCGCGCTGACCCGCGGGTACCATGGGACCTTGCCACTGCTCGAGCAGGAGCTCGATGTCACGATGTCGCTCGTCCGGGCGCGGCTGGGTCAGAGCGTGTGCATCGCGGCATGGCGACGCGAAGAGGGCAAGGCCGACGAGTACCATCTGGTGTCCGAGGAGCCGGCGTGGCATATGCTGCGAAGGCTCGATTCGGTGCCCGAAGCGATCGCCACCGGCATTCTCCGAGACGCCTGCGGCCTCGACGCTTGTCCGCGGAGCGCACCGCTAAAGAAGTGGCTGGCGACGCAGAACTTCAGCTCCGTAATGGAAGAGCCCGAGGACGAGCGCGCGATCGGTGTGCTCGACCTGAGCGTAGGCAGTCCCAATCTGACCGGTCGCGATACCGACGACACGAGCGACTTCACAGAGCGGCTCTTCGCTCGCATGCGCGAGCAGGGAATCACGCTCGGGATCGGGCGCTTCCTGGAGCCGCGCGCGTTCTATCTGACAGACGCGTTCGCCGGGCGCGAGGGCGATCCCCGCGAACGCCGGACGATCCACCTCGGCATCGATCTATTCCACGAGCCGGGCGCGCTGGTGCGGGCGCCGCTCGCGGGCCGCGTGAAAAGCGTTCGGGACAACGACGCTCGGCTCGACTACGGACCTACGGTGATCCTCGAGCACGACGGGCCCGCTGGGCCGTTCTGGACGTTGTACGGCCACCTGCAGCGCACCTCTGTCGGCAACCTCGACCCCGGGGATCCGGTCGAGGCGGGGCAGACGATCGCACGCGTAGGCCCGTACCCGGAGAACGGAGATTGGCCGCCGCATCTGCACTTCCAGATCATGACGGATCTGCTCTCTTTCGAGGGCGAGTTTCCCGGCGTTGCACTTCCGAGAGAGCGCTCGGTTTGGGCGTCGTTTTCGCCGGACCCGAATCTCGTTCTCCGGCTGCCCGGAGAGACGACGTACGTGGAGCCCAGCGGTCTCGAGCAGCGGCGAAAGGGCGCCCTCGGCCTGAACCTGAGTCTTTCGTACGACGAACCCATCCACGTCGCGCGCGGCCGCGGCGCCTACCTCTACGACTCGCTGGGGCGGGAGTACCTGGACGGCGTCAACAACGTCGCGCACGTAGGGCACGAGCACCCCGTCGTCGTACGGGCGGGCCAGCGTCAGATGGGCGTGCTGAATACGAATACCCGGTACCTGCACGAGACGATCCTACAGTACGCGGAGCGGCTCTCGGCGCTCTTCCCCGACCCGCTCTCGGTCTGCTTCCTGGTGAACTCCGGCAGCGAGGCCAACGAGCTCGCGCTGCGCCTGGCGCGGGCCCACACCGGAGGCGAAGCGGTGGTATCGCTCGAGGGCGGCTACCACGGCAGTACCCAGGCGTGTATCGACGTGAGCCACTACAAGTTCGCGGGACGGGGTGGCGGTGGCGCGCGCCCCTGGGTGGCCGCGGCGCCGATGCCGGACGCTTTCCGCGGTCTGTACCGCTCGGACGACCCCGCACGTGCGAGCCGGTACGCCGCGCATGTGGGCGAAGGCTTCGAACGGCTGGCCGCCACGGGCTACGCCGCATCCGCGTTCCTCGCGGAGAGCATCCTCTCGTGTGGCGGTCAGATCGAGCCGCCAGAGGGGTACTTGGCCGCCGCGTACGAGCAGGCGCGCGCGAACGGCGCAGTGTGCATCGCGGACGAAATCCAGGTCGGCTTCGGGCGCGTCGGAAGCCACATGTGGGGCTTCGAGACCCAGGGGGTCGTGCCTGACATCGTCACCCTTGGAAAGCCGATCGGAAACGGACACCCGCTAGGCGCAGTGGTGACCACCCCGGAGATCGCTGCTTCGTTCGCCAACGGCATGGAGTTCTTCAGCACCTTCGGCGGGAATCCGGTATCCGCGGCGATCGGTCTCGCGGTCTTGGATGTGATCGATGACGAGGGATTGCAGGCTCACGCGGCTGAAGTGGGGGGAAAGCTGAAGGCCGGCCTGGGCATGCTCGCAGGCACACACGAGGTGATCGGCGACGTGCGCGGCCGTGGGCTCTTCCTCGGCATCGAGTTCGTGCGCGATCGTCAATCACTGGAGCCCGCGGCTGACGTCGCCAGCTATGCGGTGGCGCGCATGAAGGACCGGGGGATCCTGCTGAGCACAGACGGACCCGACCACAACGTGATCAAGATCAAGCCGCCTATGCCGTTCTGCGCGGCAGACGCCGAGCGCCTGGTGCGCGAGCTGGACGGGGTGCTGGCTCACGACGTCGTGAGGGCGGTCACCGGCGTCTGAGCCGCGTGCTTCCCGAAGGCCGGTCACGATTCTCCCGAGGCGCCCGAAGAGGCAGGTGAGCGGCATGGGTACGCGCTGGTGAAGGAGCTGGAGCGCGACCCGGGAAGACCATGGATAGGCACTTGATCGCTGTGGGTGGCGAAAACTCTGTCTGCCCCGACATCATTGACGTTTCGCGGTCGGGGCGAAACGTGGCGTCAACGAGGGAACCGAGCTACACTTGTAAGTGTCACTATAATGGAACCTAGCGCACGGAGGCGCACACATGACCACGTTGACCAGCAGGACTCGAGCACAGGGCGCTTCCATCGTCACCACCCTGCCAGCCGAGGTCGTGCGTCGCCTTGGTATCCCGGCCGGCCAGGAACTCGACTGGATCGAGGATGGGCTGGGAGGTTTCCGGGTCGTCCCCCACACGCCGGAGCTCACGGAGGCGCTGGAAGCGCATGAAACGATCATGGCCGAGTATGATGGCGTGTTTCGCAAGTTGGCGAAGTGAGCGAATCCGAGACTCAGGACGAACCACGATGGCTAACGGTGACGATGCTGATGGCCATTCATGCTCAACAGATCGAGCGGTACGGAGGGGCGCACGGAGTTCTTGACGAGAACGTCGTGCGCTCCGCTCTCGCGAGGCCCAAGCAACGTTGGGCGTACGACGATGACGCTGACCTCGCTGACCTTGCCGCGTCCTATCTGGTTGGCTTCACTCGTTCGCAGGGCTTCAGCGATGGCAACAAACGCGCGGGGCTCGCTTGTGCTCTCGTCTTTCTGAGTTTGAACAGCCAGGAGCTGCATGTTCCCTCCAAGGAGCTCTACGCGCTCTCCATGCAGGCGGCAACCGATCAGGCCGATGACCAGGTGGTCGCAGCTTATCTACGCGACCGGATGACGCTACGCCCGTAGCTGGCGCCACCAGACCCGTTGTGGGTGGCGAAAACCTCGCGTGCTCCGCGAAAATCTCATCCGCGGGGATTATTGGGGCAATTAGTCGGTCTTTCGCGGTGGAAGCTATGTTCCTGACGTGACTCCAACGGGGTCACCGGGCGAGGGTGAGGGATACCTCGGGGCCCGGCGAGAGTAGAATCGGGCATCGGGGGCATGACCAGATCGGACGGGACCCGCATGGGCTGGCTACGAGGACAGCGAACGAATCTGAGCTACGCGGCGAATCGGTAACGGGGGTATCCATCTGAGTGCGGTACCCACTACAGGTTGTGGTCACGCCACGGGCGTGCGGATAGCTGGACCAAGAGCGACGACGGTCCTACGCGGTGTGCCCTGGGCGGACGAGGCTTCGTGCGCTTGGGGGACGGGTTCACAACGAGGGACTGGTAGGTGAGGGGGCCCACTTGGACCGCCTGTTCGAGGAGTCGCCTGAAGAGGAGGCCGCGGAACTCGGAGCGGCGCCGGTTGAAGCGGAAGGCAAACTCGTCGAGGTACGCTTGGAGGTGGTCCCCCGCCACAGCTCCTTGGTGCGTGCCCAGCAACCATCGCTTCACGAGGCTCGCAACACGGTGTACTCCAGGCAGAACCACATGGGCTTGGATGCCGGAGCCGGCGACGGGGAAGGGCCTGTGCCCGTAGTCATCGCCGATGGCGGGCGGGTACGACGCAAAGCCATCCGTGACGATCACCGAGCCCGGCTCCACGCAGTCGAGCAAGAACGACCACGGCCACGAGCGCTTTGCCGTGGGCGCCACGACCACGCTTCCCAGCTTTGACACCGCCGATGAAGGTCTCATCGACCTCGACCTCTCCCGCAAGCCGATCTCGACCCGGTCGCACCATCGCCGTCCGGAAGCGATGCAGCATGGTCCACGCGGTCTGGTAGGAGCCGAAACCGAGGAGCCTGTGCAGGGTCTTGGCCGAGACGCCGTTCTTGGCGGACGTCACGTACCAGGCTGCCGCGAACCAGATCGTGAGGGGCGTCCGCGTCCCGTGGAAGATGGTTCCCGCGGTCACCGACACACGACGCCGGCATGGCGCGCACCAGAACCGCCCGTCGTCCGTCCGCCAACCGCCGGTAGTACCACAGCGAGGGCACACGAAGCCGTCGGGCCAGCGCAGCCGCTCGAGGTAGTCGCAGCAGGCCGCATCGTCGGGGAATCACGCCCGCAGCTCCGCGTAGCTGGGCGGGTAGTCCCGGCCAGCTCGAAGACTGCGGGCGGTCCCCACGATCGTCACCCCGCAGCTGTGCTCGTAGCCGGCGCTCACCGACTGGGGAGTGAGCCCGCGGAGACAGTTCCTCCAGCTGAGGGGTACCGGAGCCAACTCACTCGTACCGCAGCGCCTCCATAGGATCCGCGCGCGTTGCCCGGCGCGCAGGCACGTAGCCGGCGACAAGCACCACCGCAACCAGCCCGACGCAGACGGCCACAAAGGTCAAGGGATCGGTGGCCGTCACTCCGTAAAGCTGACTGGAGATCATGCGGGTGAGCGACAGGGCCGCAACCAGTCCGAGAGCAATACCGGTGAGGCAGAGACGTAACCCTTCGCGCAGCACCAGGAAGAAGACGGCCGGGGCTCCACCACCCAACGCCCGTCGGATGCCGAATTCGTGCGTTCGCCGAGCCACGGAGTATGACGCCACGCCGTAGATCCCGCCGACCACCAGCATCAGCGCCAGCGCTCCGAAGACGGACATGAGAAACATCGAAATGCGCTGTTCCTCCAAGGAATCGGCAAGGAGTGCCTCCATCGTGGCGAACCGCGCGACGGGCTGGTCAGGATCGATCGACAAGACTTGCGCGCGCACGGCCGGAACAAGGCTCAGTGGGTCTCCATCCGTGCGGACGGCCAGCCACGCAGCTCCGACTGGCATTTGCAGCAGCGAATAATACACCTGTGCGGGAGCCTGCCTGAAGCGCCCGTCCTGCGTGACGTCGCCCACGATGCCCACGATTTCACTGAAGTTTATTCGCTTGCCGATGGCGTTTCCATCAGGGAAATAGCGTGTCGCCATCGTCTCGTTGATGACCGCCAGACCGGACCCGTCTTTCCACCACTCCCCGATCCACTCTTGACGCCCCTCGCTTGCGGAGAAGATGCGGCCCCTCAACAGAGGAATGCCCATCGCCCGGAAGTACTCCGGCGTCACCACATGTGACCGGAACCTCTCGATCACAGTGGGCTGGCCCGGTGCCGCTCCCCCGATCTCCCCATTGACATGGTAGGTCCCGTCCCTGATGGGACGAGAGACTGTGAGCGCAACAGCGCGCACGGGGGGCAGCCCCGAGACGCGCTCGATAAGCTCTCTGAAGAACTCTGCCTGCTGGACGCGTGTGTTGTACCTCGAGGCCGGCAGACTAATGTTAGCCATCAACAGATTTTTGGCTTCAATGCCCGGATCGACCCGCTGAAGCTGCGCAAAGCTTCGGACCAAAAGCCCGGCCCCGACCAACAGGAGCAGTGAGAGTGCCACTTGGGCGATCACGATGACGTCGTGCGGTCGCACGCGTCGTCCACGCCGTCCAATGGAGCGCCCACCGCCCATCAGGGAGCCGGCCGCGCCCTTCAGAGCTTCGACCGGACTGAGGCCAGAGGCCCGCAGGGCAGGAACGAGACTACAGATCACGACCGACAACAGGGCTACGCCCAGCGCGAAGCCGAGGGCCTGGCCATCGATGGCCACTTCGTAGGTCCTAGTCCCGAACGGAGCAACGGAACTGTCGGCCGTCCTCGGCAGGCTCTCGGGCGTCAACGCAAGCAACAGACGGACTCCCCAGTACGCGGCCACCAGGCCCGTCGCGGCGCTGGCCAATCCCAAGATCAGGCCTTCGGTCAGCAGCTGCCGGAGGAGCCGCAAGCGACCGGCACCCAGGGCGCGGCGTATCGCCATCTCGCGCTGTCGTTCGATCGCCCTCGACAAGAGCATGGCCGCCACGTTCGTGACGGCTATGAGCAGCAGCAGACCGACCGCTGCGAGAAGCATCAGCAGCGCCGCCCGGACGCGGCCCACGGTGTGGTCCAGCATCGGCTCGACGCGAATGCCGAAGCCCGTCCCGTCGGGATACTCCTCGCCGAGTCGGGCGGCGATGGCCCCGAGCTCCTGACGCGCCTGCTCTACCGTCGCTCCGGGTTTCAGACGTGCAGTCAGATAAGGAATGATGTGGCCGACCGCCGGGCCGAGCTGACGCTCACGAGCGCTCAACGCCCAGGGACGCCACGCGTCGACCTCCCCTAGCTCACCCCTAGCTCGGGTAACTCGAAGCCGGACGGCATGACACCGACGATCGTGAACGTCCGATCGCTCAGCACAAGCTGCCGGTCGATCACATCCGGATCCGCCCCGAAGTGCTGTTGCCAGAATCCGTGGCTCAAGATCATCACATCGTCGTTGCCGGGTTGATCCTCCTCGGGGTAGAACGTGCGGCCGTGAATCGGCGCGACTCCGAGCAGCGTGAACAGATTGGCGCTGACGCGGGCCGTCCAAACCACCAACGGCTCATCGCCCCCGGTCAGGATCTCGTCGCCGCGCCCTAGGTGCGCCCCGACAGACTCGAAGACCGTGTTGTGCTGCTGGTACTCCACGAAGTGGGACGGCCTGACGTAGAAGCGAGGGAAGCCCGGTAACGTCTCATACACCGCGACGACTCGATCGGGGTTGTGATACGGGAGCGGACGCAGCAGGACGGCGTTGACCACGGTGAACATCGCGGTGGTGGCGCCGATGCCCAGCGCGAGCGTGCCGATCGTGATCACCGCTAAGCCCGGAGCACGTAGAAGTCCCCGCAGCGCGAATCGCCCATCGCTCCAGAGTCCCGTCATCGTCATCGTCGCCCCCCTCTCTGCGAGTGCGTCGATGCAGGAAGCCGTGACCCGCATGCGTAGCCGCCAGACCGCGAATCGGGTGGGCGGTCCCTGTCGGTTCATCCGCGTCCACGCGTAGGCCATCTCGGCCTCCCACTCGCGGCGCCAGGCGTCCCGTCTCGGGCGTGGGACGAGCCGCGCCGCCCAGCCAAGGATTCGTGCTCCGGGTACGGGTCCTCGAGGGTGATCGATCATATTCCCCGCCTCAGGCCGGCTCTGACCGCGGCTGGAACAGACGAGGTAGGGCACCAAAGCGGGCCTCGACATCGGCCATGGACAACTCCCCCACCGGCGTCAGCTCGTAATACCTCCGCTGGGGCCGCCGCTCGGCCTTCGCCTCGTCCTCCTCCTCCCACTTCCCCTCCAATACCCCCCTCCGTTCCAGCCGCCGCAGGAGGGGATAGACCGTGCCGTCGGGAAGCCCCGTGGCGTCCATGATGTCGAAGCCGTAGCGGTGGCCGTTCCGGATGGCCAGCAGCACGGTCGCGGTGGGATAGGTCAGGCTGAAAAGTCGGCCCATGCGCCCTCCTCGCAGGTGTCCATCTCATCGCTGCGGGTACCTAGGAATCTAGGGACCATCATACTAGTCAGATGCCACAAAAGCTACAAGAGTCCGTCTTTCCTATCGGAGACACCCGGGCTACGGCTGTGCAATCAAAGCGACGGGCCTCGCCCACTGCTCTGGAATTCTTCGTCCCCTTGACCCGGTCCTTCTCAATGGTGTGAGACTGAAGTCTTGGCCCTGTGTGGGCAGAACAGCTACACACTTCACTTGTGTCTGGGTACCCTGCTATCTCCCGCGCGTCACCGGAATTTCGACGGCCAAGCGAAGCGCGAGCGCCGACTCCCACGCCTTGTAGGGCCGCTCCGAAAGTACGTTGATGGTCCTACCCTGCGCGTATTCCGCCGTGCGAGCAAGCCATGCCACGCGGTACGCGTCTACTTCGACGTTCACGCCCCAGCGGACCCCGCTCCCCCCCTCACTCCGAGGCTAGACGTCAGGTATGGAACGTCCTTCGGTGACGCCCAACCGACCCCCAACCCGAGCAGCCATCGGCCGGCTGCCCCGATACGCATACGGGCCCGCACGTCCACTGTCATGAAGCTCCCCGACTCCACATCGACTGAGTGGACCGTGTGCGTTCCATCTACCGGATACAACAGACCTAAGGGGCTGCTCAAGAAATAATGGGAACTGAGTAGAACAAGAGATACCTGACCGAGCCATAATCTGTAGGCTGGTCATCTCTGAACCTACTCGTAGGTACGGACATCAGGCGTATCCTTCCCAAGCCTGCGGTGGTACTGTTGGGTGTGTACGGTAGACTCTCACCCAATGGTAACGCCTCATGCGACCCATCCGATGCCACGTCGATCGACTCGTCGAGGCCTTCCGGCGCCACGACGTGCTCACGTTGCCGGAGATGATGGACGCGCTCGGGACGAGCGCGAAGATGACCGTGTTCCGCAAGCTGCGTGGGCTGGAGTACCGCGCCAGCTACTCACACGCCGGGAAGTACTACACGTTGACGGAGCGCGCCCAATGGGATGACGACGGGCTGTGGGTGCACCAGGGCATCCGCTTCTCTCGTCATGGGACGCTGTTGGCGACGCTCCAGTATTTGATCGACACGGCCCCGGCCGGTTGCTATGCCCAGGAACTCGAGGAACGCGTCGGCGTGGGGGTGCACAACGCGCTGCCGACTCTTCATGGGCGTAGTCAGGTGAGGCGTCACCAGATCGGCGGTTCCTTCCTGTATGTGTCCCTCACCGGCGGTGACCGTCAGTTTGCACGACGCCGTCGGGCCGCGGCGCAGCATCAGCAGGTGCAGAAAACCCCCAGCCCGCCGGGGCCACCGGGGTTCGAGGCACCGGAGGTCGCCGAGAGCCTGCGTCGGTTCTTGGCCACCCTCAACGAGAAGCAGCGTCGGCTCTACGCGGGCTTCGAGTCGATGAAGCTGGGCCACGGCGGCGACATCCGGATCGCCGAAATCACAGGTCTCAACGTCAAGACCGTGGCCCGAGGCCGCAAAGAGTTGGGGGCTGTGGACATTCACCCTGATCGCGTCCGCGCACCCGGAGCCGGTCGACCCTCGGTTAAAAAAAACCGCTATTCTCAAAGAACTCGAAGAACTGCTGGCCGATGAGACCGCGGGTGATCCCATCTCAGGCGTGAAGTGGTCGCGCAAGAACCCCCGCACGCTCAGCGACGAACTCAAAGCCCGAGGGGTCGAGGCCTGTCCCAACACGGTGGCCGCCACCCTGCGCGAGCAACACTACTCGCTGCGCGTCAACCGCAAGAGCGTCGCCTCCACCCACCATCCGGACCGAGACCTGCAGTTCCGCCACCTCGCCACTGTCAAGCAAGACTTCCTCGATCGGGGAGTCCCAGTCATCAGCGTCGACAGCAAGAAACGCGAACTCGTCGGCGCCTTCCGCAACCCAGGACGCGCCTGGCGTCGTGAGCCCCACGACGTGCTCATCCACGACTTCCGCTCCAATGCTCAGGGCGTCGCTCTGCCGTACGGGATCTACGACCTGGCCCGCAACCACGGCACGATCATCGTCGGCACCTCCCACGATACTGCCGCCTTCGCCGTCGACTCCGTCGGCCTCTGGCTCGACTCCACAGGCTGGCACACCTATCCCGACATGAGCGAGCTGCTCATCCTCTGTGATGCCGGTGGCAGCAACGGCTACCGCACCCGTCTGTGGAAGTATGCCCTCTCCCAACTCGTCCGCGAGCACGGCATCGCCGTCACCGTCGGCCACTATCCCCCGGGCGCTTCCAAGTGGAATCCCGCCGACCACCGCCTCTTCAGCTTCATCAGCCTCAACTGGGCCGGTGTGCCTTTGCGCGACTACGAGACCATCCTCAACTACCTGCGCACCACCACCACCCGCTCCGGACTCGAGGTCAACGCCTCCCTCCACACCCAGCACTACGCCACCGGTGTCGAAGTCAGCAACGCCCAGATGAAGGAGATCCACATCGCGCACAACGACACCCTGCCCCTCTGGAACTACACCATCTCCCCTTGATCACCCGGTGTCCTTCCGACTCACAAATGCCAAATTGTTTTTGAGCAGCCCCTTAGGCCGTATAATGAAGAGGGTTCTTCTCGGCGTGCGCGCAGCGGGATGCCGGGAAGAACGCATTGAACTGAGCCGCTTCGGGGGGGTGGGTGGGGACGAGAGGCCTATGGGTCACCGATGATCCTGAGCAGCCGAGAGACGGTGTTCTTGGAGCATCCGACCATCCGAGATGTAGCGCGGATCGAGTTGCCCTCAACGAGTGCCCTGAGGATCGCGGCCTGTTTCTCTTTGCTCGACACGTTCATTGTCTACTCCAAGTTCTGTTTTGCTTACCTCCTAATCTATGCTTGAGCGCTCAAGCAGTCAAGACAAAAAGTGGACGTTTGCTTGTTTCGGGTCCTATTTGGGTCATGCAAATCTAAGCTCTCAGCCCCGGAGAAGGTTCCTCGGGAAGCCTCCAAAGCCCTGGCCCCACCTTCTCGACCACCCCAGCCTCTACCAAGCGTCGGAGCGTGCCATAGACAGTGTTGTCGAACTTGGAGGCTGAGCTGCCTATACCTCCTCGTCGGAGGCCGCGCGCGATTTCGGCTGTCTTCTGTGGTTTCGCTGCCGTGGCGAGAAATGCTTGGATCGCTTTCGGGTTGGTCATGGTGGCGTAGGGCCCGTCAGCCGTCTTCGATCTCGCTTCGGTTCCCGTTGGTAGGATTGCCGAGCCCTGGGCCGAGAGTACCGCTTCGGCGTGTGCCTTGGCGATCTCTAGCTCCTTCAATTTCTCCTTGAGCAGCGCCCCTTGCTTGTCTAGCTCAGCAACGTATTGCAGCAATCTCATGTCGCCTGACATGACTTTCCCCCTTGCCGAAAATTCACATCTTACCTACGTTCTCACGCAGACGGGGACGTTGGGGGCCAGTTTCCCGACCCCCTCACCCCGTCCAAGGGCGATCAGATTATCATACTGAACACCGTCCTTTGTAGGTTGCGGCGGCTCCGGGGACCTTGCCCAGGTACCACACCCGGAGCCGCCTTGTTTTTGGGGTGCGACGCACTCCATAGCAGACACGATAAGCAAACGCCCTGACGCGCGCAACTGGCGTCAGGGCGTTTTGTCTTACTCAGTGTAGACAGGGCGCTTACATGTCGTCGTTTGGCTCCTTCGCCCAACGTGCGCGGGCAGCCTTTCTGGCGATCTCCGACTTGCGCTCATCGCTCAGAGCCCTCGCCCTGGCCTTGCCGCCCTTGAGGCCCCCAAGACGCCCCAGGGCGACGGCGGCGGGGTTCTTCTCGGGCTGGGGCTTCTCAGGCTCCAGCGGCGCGGGCTCAGCTTCACCAATGACCTGTTGGATGACGTTGAACGCGGTGACGTTGGGGTCGTCCGCATCGTCTTCCTGCTTCCGTGTCTTGCTTGAGCGCTTTGGCATACCTTAGAAGGTACGGACGATCTCTCCTCGAACCAAGCCCCCACAACAACAAAACCCGCTCTGGGGGCCTTCCCTCAGAACGGGCGGAGTCTCCTCCGTGACGGTTCCCGGCCAACAGTGCCGGCGGTAGTCACAGCGGTTTCCGGCCTACAATGCCGGCGCTCGCTTGCACGATCCTAACGCCCCCCTTGGGGCATCGTCAATCCTTTTCCAGGTAGTGGTACAGTTTGTACCACTACCGCGGTACGGGAATACGGGGTTAGCGTTTTCCGCCGATCAGTGCGACACTCCATGCGGCGCGGAGGGGTGTCGAGACTGGTTTATCTCACATGGTCTGAGAAATCGTGGGCGCTTCGGCGCAGGGTTCAATTCCCCACCCCTCCGTGCTACCAAGCAAAAAAAACCCCGGGCATCCAATCGCCCGGGGTCCTTCCAATCGTGATACGGGCTCACCAAACGAGCGGTGCACCCACACGGTCTGAGTGCTTACAGTATCGAAATCTCGCGACCAAAAGTCAAGTCAAAACCAGTGCATAGTCGGGTGCCCGTGCGATTCACGGCTGAAATTTACTGCGTAAAGATCAGTATCGAGTGAATCACCCGTCAGGATCGGAAGGAATCGTTCGTCAACCCCCTTCTCGATTCAAACTGACCCACTACCGCGGGGGTACGGGTGCTCGGGGCGGCTTGCTGTGGAGCCGCACGGACGACGGCCGGGGGCGCCAGCACCCCGCAAGCTGTCATGACGAGGATGGCTACCGGAGTCGGCGTGCTGCGCGTTCTCATGATCGTTTCCCCCTTGTCGTACAGACCCGCCGAACGCCCACAATGCTGGAGGGCAACCGTTGGTGCCCCGGACAGGGGTGAAATACGTTGAGGCGAGTCGATTCCCAATTCTCGGCGACCCCTGTGGGTGGCGAAAACTCCATCCGAGTTGGGGACGCGGGACTACGGGCGGCTCAAAGGCGGTACGCCGAGGGGTGAAGGGCCGGCGAGAGACCGGACCAGGTGGGCTGGGTCATCTGGGTGGGCTGTTGCACGCTTGTGGGGTGACAATCAGGATCTGAGCACCCAAGGAGGCCCATCCCGCCACGTGCACGGGACGGTAGAATCAGCCTCGGAAAGGCGGGAGATCAGGCAGCGAGCCGGCGCGTGTAGCGGTGATGAAGCCCACCGACCTGAGCGAGGGCGACCACATCACCCATCTCGGGCGGCTCCACCGGACGCGGATCAGGGCAGTCGTTGTCCAATGACTGGTGTGTTCGCGATGAGTGATAGTAGGACGCGTAGCCTCGAAGAACCCGCATGAGGTGTCGTTCACTGAGAACGATGACATGGTCGAGGCACTCGCGGCGGATCGATCCGATCAGACGCTCACAATAAGGATTCTGCCACGGCGAGCCCCGGGGCTGTGACGACTTTCCTGATGCCCATCGACTCGACGCACCTGACGAAATCGGCGCCGAAGATGCGGCCACGTCCTTCCGCCCGTCTGAACATCCCCACGTCCCTCTCCATCATCCGAGCGTCACCCGCGCCTCGCTCGGCAACGGCTCTCCGCCCGACTCGCCCGACCCTTACTCTCCGTCCCACGCCACACTACCACCTACCGCGCTTCCCCTCCCGATAGGGCGGTTGAAACGCCTATCCCTGGGACGCTCATGCGCTCAAGATGCGGCGCAGGTCAGAAAACCGCGAGCGGTCCTCTACGGCAAGACCAACGCGCTCATCGTCGACGGCAGCTCCTTCACAACCTGCGCGGGTGTGAACCCCACTGTGGCGGGAGTGTGGTGCGACCATCGGCCCGCCCTTATTCGGGCTCGTTATGACTGGCCCCCCTCTCCTGGAAGCGCGCGCCACTCAGGATGTTGGACATCGCGTAGTTCCCCTCGTGGCAGTTGTACTCGTACAGGAGGTCGTCGAAGCGCCAGAACGGGACCTGTCCGCTCCAGGGGCGCGTGTAGGTCTCCGGATCCTCGATCGTGAACTCGTAGAGAATCGTGTCCTCGTCGACCCGCGTGAGCCGCTCCGTGATCTTCATGCTCGGCGAGGGCCGGACCTCCCACACTCCGGCGTCCACGAAACCTCGGGGTCGGTACTGCTGCAACGGGTGGATGTTCGTGGTCTCCACCACGAGCGTGTCGCCCTCCCACCGGCCATAGGAGACACCGAACCACGGGCGGACGTGATCCGGCACCGGCTCAGGCTCTCTCAGATGGATGATTCTGGTGTCGTGGACCTGCTCGGTGTGGATCATCACATGATCGGCGGTTTGCACGATCGTGTAGTTGCTGTTGTACCCGTAGTTGGGCGTCATCGGCGGGCCCCCGTGGGCGCCGAAGCCGACGATGCAGCGGTCGGCCAGCGTACGGTTCTCCGGGTTGTCGAACGGGCCGAAGGAGTCCATGAAGGCCTGGACCTCGTCGCGGATCCGCTGGGCCTCCGCGGTGAGGGGCGGCCTGCGACCGTCGGGCGGGTCGGTGATGAGCGAGCTCCTCGGCTCTCCCTCGACGACGGCGACGCGCATTCCGGGATCGAGGTACACGCGGTTGTACCCACCGACGGCGCTGCCCACCTCGAGCGGGGGGCGGTTCGGGTCGCTCGGACGTGACCCGGCCTCATACGCGGCGGCGGCGCGCCCTTCGCGCTCAGCGACCTCTTCCCAGGTCAGCACGGGCTCCTGTCCCTCGGGCCGCTCGACGGGCGTCATTGTCTGGTTCGACCAGTTGCCTTGAAGGTCGGGATGCCCATCAGGCGTGCGCGGCACTTGCCACTGCTGGGCCGCGGCCGGAGAAAGCAGCCCTGCAGCGACGATCGCGATGCAGAGTCCAACTAGAAGGCTCGATTGCCGCATGATCATCTCCCTTTCTCCGATCGATGGGATACTCATGCAAGAGAACTCGCAGGGTGGCTCGCCGACAATGGGCGGAGCGGAGGGGTGCCAGAGCTCTGTCCGTCGGCTGGCCCCAACCCCTGCGAAGTCCATGATTCACGTTCGGCAGGGTTTGGAACAGGACGGGATCAATAACCCCGGGTGAGGTCCACTACGTTCAGCATTCGGTCTCCCGCGATGTACCGCCGCAGGTTCTCACGATACAGAAGGAATTGGTTGTCGCGATATCGATTCGAGTAGTCCGACACGTGAGGTGTCATGATAACCCGCGGCATATCCCAGAGCTCGAAGTCCCGCTGAGGCAGGTCGTCCGTGCCATATCCGGCGATCGCCCCTGAGGCGAGGGCCGCCTTGAGGTCGTCCCAGTTGATCACAGGTGTGCGGACCACGCTGACGAAGTAGGCCGTTTCCTTCATGGAGTCGAAGAACCTGGCGTCGAACATCCCCTCGGTATCAGGCGTCATCGGTACCGCGGCGAACACCACATCGGCTTCGCCCGCGAGCTCGTACATCTCGTCCGACAGTCCGACGTACTCCACGAAGTCGGGCCCTCGCGTGCGAGTATTTCGCGTCGCGATCACCCTCATCCCCAGCGCGTGCGCGAGGCGACCCACCTCGGTCCCGATGCTACCCAAGCCGACGAGCAGGAGCGTGTTGTCCTGGAACTCCCGGTCGAGGTTCGCGTCCTTCACGACATCGGTGGTCGTCCGCCCCCATACATGGGCTCTCTGCCGGTCCAAGTGGATGTCCATCCCACCGATCAGCGACAGAATGATCGTCAGGGAGTGCTGGGCACTAGCCGATGCGGTCATGCTGCGGATGGACGTAGCGAGGATGTCGTTTTCCTGTAGGAACGCGTTGGTTGCTGGCGCATCGACTCCGTTGGTGAAGCATCGATCGACCCCCACGCTACCGGACTGGATCCAGCGGGTCTCCGGCCCGATCACGGCTACCGTGCTCGCGCTGCAGCCAAGGCCCATGACGACCTGAGCGTCGGCCAACACGCCGCGATCCACTGCATCGCGCTGGTCCCTCACGGGGACGAGCTCGACCCCGGGCGCGACGGCTTGGAGGAACGCCATGCGCTCCTCTCGGATTTCCCACTCCTCGGGCAACACGACCACGACTTTGGTCGGCGGGGCCCAGCCCGGCATTTGGCGTACGGGCACCTCACTCTCCCGAAGGTTGAATACGCGAACCAGCTCTTCAGGCGTAAAGTCTTCGTACGAGCCGCTCGGGAGGCCCTCTGGCTCAGGTGTGCCTCCGGCGCGAGGAGAGCAACCGACCGCAAGGGCGCATAAGCTGGCCACGGCCAGCCCAGGGGTGCGGGGCCTGTATCTCCGCTGCGTTGTCGGTATCACGATTTCCCTGCTTTGTCGGAGAAGTCACGTGCGGATTACGGCGAGGCCGATCTCCCGGGAAGAGCTATGGGAGTTGGCAGTCTGGCAAGAATAGAACGGGAGAATGTGGTGGGCCATCCTTGCCACCGCGGCGGATGGCCGGGTACCATCCCTGCAGCCAAACAGTGGATGCCCGCCCATGCTCGAGCCCGACCGTCATCCATCGATATCCGAGGTCACCTGCGACGACGCGTGCGCGGTCCTCGAGACCGTGCTCGCCGGCCCCGCGCGCGGTGAGATGCTCGACTGGGCGCTCGAAGGGCGGAGCTTCGGCACGGCAGTGAAACGCCTCCGTTCCAGCATGAAGACCCACGTCCTCCGCCCCGCCGCGGGTCCGCTTTCGCTGCGAGACATGATCTTCCAGCTCGACAGCCGGACGCGCGAAGAGGGGCTCCATGTGTTTCACGCGTGGGAGTTTGCGGACCATCGGTTCAGCAAAGACAACCTGCCCACGCTCATGCTCGACCACTGCAGTTCTTTTGGGCCGGCGGTGCTCAAGACACGGGCTTCGCTCGCCATTCTGCTGGACTACTACTTCCTCCACGTCTTGGCGCTGTGCGCGGTGCGGGCGTGGGACGGAGGAGACGCGATTGCCACGCTCGACCGCGTGACCCGGCTCGTGGGCCATCTGCAGGGGCCGTGGGGGAGTGGCCAGCGGTTTGTCGAGAACGCCGAGACACTTCTGGTGCTCGCGGTCTCTCACTATCACCCTGAGGAGCAGGGCTACGAAGGCCTCATCGAAAGGGTGCAGAGACTCACCGAGGCGCATCAGCTGCGCTTCACGCTGATCGCCTCGGCCGTTCTCGGGAGCCACCTGCGCTGGGGTCTCGCGCTCATGTACAAGCGAGATCTTGGTCGCCTACGAGAGGACAACGTCGCGGACTATCCGTGGCTTCTGTTCTGCCTCGTGACGCTGATGCGCGAGTACGCGCGGTTGAACGAAGCCGGGATCGACGGAGCGGTGCGCGAGAATGTGGTCGACGCTCTGTTGAACGGCCTCACGCCCGACCCCTGGGCGTTCGTCGACGAAGCGCCTCCCGCCCTGGCGGATCACACCGCCGAGCATGCGGAGCTATACGGGCTCCTCAACCGTTACCGGGAGGACCTGCTGGCGGAATTCGATCGACATCGTCCGAAGCGGGGGAAGTTTTCCCCGATCTGCTTCCACACCAATTTCCTACCCAACACGCTCGTCGCGGTAGTAACGACCGCCTTGCTCCAGGGGTCGGCTCATGAGCTGCCACTCGACTCGCTCTTCGTCGCAGACTGGAACGGAGAGCCAGATGTTCGGGGAGCTCTCGCTCGCACGTTGGCGGACTATGCGGGCTCGAAGGGCGAGCAGCTCCGCGGGCGTGCGGCCGGGCTGATCGTCTACGATGAGGGCGCGGGAATACGCCATGTGAACATGACCATCCAGGCGCTCAGGAAGCATTTGCCGGGCTGATTGGGCCCGACCAGCGCTGGCGAGCGTTGATACAGGTTGTGTTGCGGCCCTCTCATGGTCGCCCGTCGACCCTCATCCTGTGGGTGGCGAAAACCTCATCCGAGGGACGACGGGTGACTCAAGAGTGGCACACGGATGGATCAACCGGCGATTCGGTTGGTGGTGTCAGGTAGAGTAGGCATCAGGCTGGGCCTTTTCAGACTTGAGCACATGATGACCCGGCTTTGAGCACGCAAGGATGGCCCTCCCCCCGCTATGTGCACGCGACGGTGGGATCAATCAGCCTCGGGGAGGCGAGGGATCAGGCAGCGAGCCGGCGGGTGTAGCGGTGATGAAGCCCGCCAACCTGGGCGATTGCTATGACATCGCCCATCTCGGGCGGCTCCACAGGACGCGGATCAGGGCAGTCGTCGTCCAATGACCGATGAGTTCGCGACGAGTGGTAGTAGCACGCGTAGCTGCGAAGAACCCGCATGAGGTGGCGTTCGTTCAGGACGATGACATGGTCGAGGCACTCTCGCCGGATCGATCCGATCAAACGTTCATAAAAAGGATTCTGCCACGGCGAGGCGGGGGCCGTGACGACTTCCTTGATGCCCATCGACTCGACACACCTGACGAACTCAGTACCGAAGATACCGTCACGGTCACGAAGCAAATAGCGAGGTGCGGTATCGTAGGGAAAGGCGTCACGCATCTGCTGGGCGGACCACCGAGCCGAAGGCGAGGTCGTGACGTTGAAGTGCAGGATGCGACGCCGGTCGTGGGACATGACGAGGAAAACGACAGGACACGAAACGTCAACGTTGGAACCACGAAGACGTCGATCGCTACGACGTCCCTGAGGTGGTTGTCCAAGAACGCACGCCAGCTTTGAGAGGGTGGCCTGTCTTGACTCGGCCGATATTTCGAGACCGTGGAGTCGCTGACTTCGATGCCGATCTTGTTCAACTCGGCCTGGATGCGCGGCTTGCCCCAGGTAGGATTCGAGCGCCACATGTCGCGGATCAACTCTCGCACTTCGCGATCGATTCTCGGACGGCCACCGTTGGACCGGCTCTTCCAACGCCAATAGGCTCTGAACCCGTTGCGGTGCCAGTTCACGACTGTGGCAGGCTGGACCAGGACGAGGGCCCGGTGCCAACCGGGCCAGCGACGGCGCAGACAGATCCAGAAGAGCCGGTCACGGTCCCTGAGCCGTGGCCTCCCAGACTGCCGCTGGAGCACCATCAGTTGGTGCCGGAGCGCTACGTTCTCAAGCGTGAGATCCCGTTGACCCTTCAGCGCGGAAACGACACTCCACCACACGATACGTACCCAATCCAACATCGACGCCTGCTTTCACTGAACCGTGAAAGGCCAGTAATTTCGCGGCAGATGAGGTTTTCGCCACCCACAGCGACGTTAACGACTCCTTCGTGCGGGTCCTTCTGCCATTCCTATCACGTACGCGGCGAGTTCAGTCCAACGCACGGGAGACGGCTTCAATTCTTCGAGAACCTCGTCAGCAGTCGTCCCTTTGAATGGACCCTCGTACCCTTTCTTCGCGTTGTACGCGGCCACGGCACGACGGACGACAGGTTGCTCCTCAGACGTCAAGTCCATGACCCTAATCTAACGGTCTCCCCGGGACGCCTTCAGTAGTGGCGGGCGACCTCGGACCCAACTCGGCGGCTCCGGCGCCCTGCCCATTTGACCCGACGCTCTCCCTGCGCGGATTGTACGGTATTGCGTACAACATTGTACGGTTTAGCGTACAAGCTGCACATCCTTGCGCGCGGCCGTATCTTTGGTGGCGGTTAGGACTCGCCCAAGGCACGAATCCCGTCACCGCGAGGGCCCACGGTATGAACCGCAGAGACGCAGCGCCGATGACCCTAGCCGAGCTACCCGACGCGCTCGTGCTCTGGAGCCCGACAACGGGAGAGGTGACGGTGGGCGAGATACGACGCGAACAGAAACCGGCACTTGATGACGAGTGGGAGGCGACCTTAGAAATGTGGGGAGATATCGTGACCCGCAATCTGTGCAGGAAGCCGTGGGAGCCACGCGTTTCAGTGTCGGACATAAAGGCGTATCACGCTGCACAATATTCCGCCGCCCAGACGCGACGAGCATCGAAGCGGTAGATGCCGTCGCCTCGCTCGATGTCAGGTAGTTGGCAGCGTTGTTGACTAGTGCCCATGACCCGAGGGTCGGTCCCGAGATCGGTGCGGGCGCTCCTACTGGACTGGCTCCACGGCGAGTCCCCTTCCGCCCTGGTTCGCCCGCCGCCAGTCAAGCTCGAACGTCTCCGCGCACCACCGTCCGACGCTTGCGCCGTCGAGTTCGTCGATACCGACAGTTCCCAGCGCATTAACATCCCATGTGATGGCCCACTGCATCTGCTCCGGTGCTCCGATAAGCTCGTGCAAGTTGGTGCTAACACTGTATGCGACTATGCTACTCGACGTGCTTATTTCCCGGTACTGAAGTTGAACGGAGCACCGAAGGAATCTGCCGTCCCCGCTCACTGTCACGCCGGCACGCAGCAATCCCAACTCGAACGCATCCATGACGTTCATCGTGTACTGCGACTCCCTGCCACCATTAGCGGTAATCTGTGCATCCCAAGTCACTAGGAGCTTTGGGTCCACTGCCGAAATACCGGCCAGGGCGGTTTCATCGGCCGCGAAGACTTGACCGTCCGCGCTTTGCCCGAACAAGCACGCCGCCACCGCGATGCCGATGAGGGTTCGGGTTAATCTCATGAGTAGTTTCTCCTTCGGGCCCTTGGTGGTTACCGACAAGAAGTGGTCACGGCGATGGGGGCCGCCTATCCGCCGCTCCTTCGCGACGCCGAGATCGAGGGCACGGTATTCGTCCACTTCTTCATCGACACCGAGGGTGATGTCGTGGTCTGGGGCGTCTATCAGTCGTCCGGCCACGCGCCGCTCGACGAGGCGGCGATGAGGCTCGCGGAGGTGTTCCGCTTCAGCCCCGTGATGCTCCGTGGGGAACCGGTTCCTGTGTGGACGAGCTTCCCGATCACTTTCTCGGTCCAGGGGTGCGGGCTCCGGTTAGCGCCCGACGAGGTTGACGCCCCGACCGAACGGGGACAACTCACTTCGCATTGCCTGCGTTATCGTCGTCGTATTAACGGCTAGAGGGTCCCGCACAGGCTTCCTAGTTTCGACCTCTGTTCCAAGCACCACCAACGGCAGCCCCAGCGCGAACAGCACGCTCACGATGATCACGCTCACGAAGCCCATCGAGCGGAAGGGCTGGCGCTCAACGTCGGTGACGCGGAGAACGCCTCAGGGCATCTCCCAGGGATTGCTCTGGCCGACCCCCAGCGCCTTCTTCAACTGCACGATCTGTCCAAGGTGGTATGCGTTGTGGTCCGCCAGGATCAACGCCTCGCGGAGCAACGTGTGGCCTTCGTCGCTCCACGCAAGTGGCTCGAAGAGGTCCCTCGAGGGATCGGACACGAGCGCGACCATCTCCTGGAGACCATTCATGAAGGCCACCACGCTCGCCTCCCACGCTTCCTCATCCTCGGGCACGTCCGACTCGGGCCAGTATCCCTCCGGGAAGTCCCGCGAGACATGGTTCGGATCTCGGCTGTACCCCACCAGGTCGTCCTGACAGATCCGAAGGTGCTCCAGAAGCTGCCAGATGGTGTGCGGGTGGTCTGGTGGGCGGGCGCCACGCTGATCGGGGGGCACACCGGCAATGCCGTCTTCCGCCGTGACGTGCGCCCATGCGCTCGTGAGGAGCTTCACAAGGTGCTCGCGAAGGGCCGCCTCGGTGGTCATCCGGCCAAGTAGACCGTCGTCATGCCACCTTCACCGAGTTCACGCTCGATGCGGTAGCGGCCCTCTAGGGCTGCGTTCAGGCGGGTGACGGGGTCCATCAGTTCGGCACTCGGTCTGCTTAGCGCATGTATCGGTTCACCCAGGCCAACGCCTGGTCGTAGGTCCTGGCCACGCGTTCTGGGTCCGCACCTGCCAATCCGTGCTCGGCTTCCTGAATCGTGACGAGTTCGTAGGACACACCGTGCTCTTCAAGCTCCGAGGCCATCATCAGCGATTGTTCGTACGGCACATCAGTGTCGTCGGTCCCGTGAATGAGCATCGTCGGTGGATAGTCACCCGTCACGTTCCTTACAGCCATGAACGGGTAGAATTTCTCAGTCTCCGTGTGCGGGTCCCACCCGGACACCTCTCTCGGCCAAAGCCCCTTCTGGCGCGTGTAGTTGTAGAAGATCCCTCCATTCCCGTCTCGATCACGGGCATCGGAGATCGGCGGCCCGCCGACCTGCACATAGGCTTCTTCCGCTGAGATCGCTCTCCGATTGTGTCGAGGATGTTCGCTTGGTTGGCTGTACCAGTCCCCGACGAGGTCGCCATAGCCCCAGAAAGAGACCAATACCGTTGGTCGGGGCTCGACGCGGAACCCGGAGGCGAGCGTCAGATACCCACCCGCCGACGATCCCATTACCGCGATCTTGCTCGTTTCCGCATTGAATAGCTCACGCCCCTGTGTGCGCACCCAAGCGAACGCGTCCTCAAGGTCTTCTATGATGGAGGGGAGCCTCGTCTCCGGCGCGAGACGATAATCGATCGATACGACCACATACCCGGCCTCCAGCATCATCTCGGTGACGCCAAACACCCCTCCGCGATTGCCCATGATCAATGCACCACCGTGAATCCATATGACCACGGGACGAGTCACATCGTCGTCGAACCGATGAACATCTGCCTTGATCTGGAGCCCTTCGACGGTCTTGTACGCGTAGGTCTGAGACCGGATGGATCTCAGCAACTGTGACTGACTCACCCTGGCCTCACTGTTCGTGTCCCCTATGCAAGCGGACAACAACAGCGGCACGACCAAAGCGCCTACCCAGGGCCGACCGAGACAACGGGTGAAATCGAGGCACGAGCTGAGAGCAGACATCGGGATGTCCTCGGCACGGGAGGGTCAACACTGAGGGTCAACATCCGATGCGCACGCTGGGCGCACAAGGAAGCGGCGGTCGAGAATCTGAGGGCTTCCTAGAGCCGCGCCGATGCGTTGGGCGGGGTCGTGCTCGATCTGAGCCCTGACCCTCCTCCAGACCGCGAGCAGATCCTCCTACAGCACCACCAACGGCAGCCCCAGCGCGAACAGCGCGCTCACAATGATCACGGAGACGAAGCGAGGACCGAGAGGACGAGCCCATAAAGGCTCGAGTTAACGATGGGACTGAAGGTGTCGATCAACTTCGTCCCACGCACAAAGTCGGAATCGGGGTCATCACGTAGGTCAAACGCGGTCGCCATGTACAGCCCTTCTTCAAGGTAGCCGCGACTCGCAAAGTAGCCGGTAATGGAACCGCCGAACAAAACGAGTCCGACAATGAAAAACGTGGTGAGCCGCTCGCTCACGAGTTCTAGCAAACAGAAAAGCCAGACGAGCGCGCCCAACAGGCCGAGTAGGATCGACCCCCACAGCGGCAACTGGCCCATGAGGAAGCTTCCGGGCGCCAAAGAGCGGCCTTCGAACGGATGGGACTGAAGCTCTTTTCAGGAGGAGGCGGGTTTTACCACTGGTGCAGGCTGCCCCGCGGGCAGAGCGCCGCCGATCTCAACGACCGACTGTTCCCCGAGGGTGCGGCGGTTCTGATGGGTACCGACTGCGACATGGCTCGCCGTGGGTCGGCGTCTCCGCTCGACCGCTTCTTCCGTTTCTCCTTCGGGCCTCTCGAGCCCGGCTCCTTCGACGGCGATATGGAGATCATGCGACGTGCGCTCGAGGCGTGAAGGTTCCGCTCGGCCATATATCATGTTATAACGTATAATCGGATAACTGATACAAGCGGGACGCCATGAGAACCAGAGCCGACCGATCAGGACCCCCCAGCATCGCTGTGCTCAGCATGCTGTTTGCCCTCGGCGACGAGACGCTCCACGGGTACGGGATCATGAAGAGAGTGGAGGAGCGGACCGCGGGTAGGGTGTCTCTCCTACCGAGTTCGCTCTACGCGACCATCAAACGGATGCTCATGGAGGGCTGGATCGAGGAGGTGCGAGACCAGGCATCGGATGCGGCGCCGGGACGGCCACGTAGACTCTATCGCATGACCGACCGGGGCCGGGAGCTCGCCGCTCTGGAGGCCGAGCGGATGGCTGCGCTCCTGGACATGGCGCGGGCCAACCCGGCGCCGCGCGACTCAGCGGTTGCCGATCTGGGCTCGTGACGGCCCTGCCGAGCGCCGTTCGCATCGCGCGGGGCCTGCACCGCGCTTCGCTGATCGTGCATCCCTCCGAATTTCGACGGGAGTTCGGGGCCGAGTTGGTCGAGGCGTTTACTCTGCGCGCCGAGGAGGCGTTTCGTACCCGAGGACGTTTCGGGGTGATGGCTCTTCTGGCCCGAGCACTGCTGGACAATGTGATGACCGCGGTCTCGGAGAGAGGAACGCTGCAGGCCCGAGTGGGCTCCGGCGAACACGGATGGCGCGTCGATGAACGAGAGGGAGGTGGTGAGGCGATGGGGACGTTGATTCGAGACACACTGGTGGGCATACGCATGCTCGCCGCGCGACCAGTCTTCACGAGCGTGGCCGTGGGAACTCTGGCGCTGGGGATCGGCGCCAACGCGGCCATCTTTTCCGTGGTGAACGGGGTGTTGCTCCGCCCGCTGCCCTTTCAGGAGTCGCAACAACTCGTGCGGCTCTACCACGTCAATGCACGCACCGGAAACAGGCGCGGGTCGTTTTCCCTGCCCGATCGTGAGGACTGGGCGGCACGTACCACGCCGCTCAGCGCGGTGGCCGTTTACTCCACTTCGCCGAGTGGGCTCTTGCTCACCGGGGGTGACGAGGCGGTCGAGGTGAGAACGGCGTATGTCTCGGCTGGTTTCTTCGACGTCTTGGGTCGCGACGCTTATCTGGGTCGCGTGCTCCTCGACTCTGAGGAGCGCGGCCAGAATCGCGTCGTAGTTCTGAGTCACGACTTCTGGGTCAGACGTTTCGGGGCCGACGAGACCGTCGTCGGGGGCGTCATCCGGCTCGACGACTCCGCCTTCCTGGTGGCCGGGGTCATGCCTCCCGACTTCGTCTACCCGACGAGGGATGTGGAGGTATGGGTGTTTCTCACGATCATCCCACCGAGCTCGATTCCGCTGGACGTCCGGGAGGTTCGGTTTCTCGAGGCGATCGGCCGTATCGAGACCGGCACGACGCTCGAGCAGGCGACCCAGGAGCTTTCGGCGGTCTCGGCCGCGCTGGTGGCCGAGCTGCCGGATGAGAACGAGGGTCTGGAAGAAGCCGAGCTGGTACCGCTCCGTGAGAGCATGACCGCTGGGGTCGAACCGACCCTGTTCGTCCTACTGGGTGCCGTGGGTCTCATCCTCCTCATCGCGTGCGCCAACGTGGCCAACCTCCTCCTCTCTCGTGGCGTCGAGCGCCGCGGCGAGCTGGTTATCCGGCAGGCGTTGGGTGCGAGCAGGGGCCGCCTCATCCGCCAACTGATGACGGAGAGCGTACTCCTCAGTGTGGCCGGTGGAGCGTCAGGCGTGGCCCTCGCCTTCTGGGGCACGGAGGCGCTCCTGAGCCGGAGCGCAGGTCTCCTGCCAAGGTCGGGTGAGATTGGAATCGACGCCCCCGTGCTGATGTTTTCGCTCGCCCTGACGGTGGGCACCGCGCTGGCATTCGGCTTGCTCCCGGCGCTGAACCTCACACGTCACGTCGGTACGGATCGTCTCCGTGGCGCGGCTGGGCGGGCGGGCGCCAGCCGACCCGGTGCGTCACGCACATGGGCAGTGTTGGTCGCGAGCCAGGTGAGCCTCGCGATGCTCATCGTGATCGCTTCCGGTCTCCTCTTGCGCAGCCTTTGGGCGCTCCAGAGCGTAGACGTGGGCATGGAGTCCGACCGGCTGGTAGCTCTGAGCCTGACGATCAACGACGCGCGTTATCCTGAGCGCTCTGATTATCTGGCGGCCTATGAGGCCCTCATGGAGCGTCTCGAGAGTCTGCCTGGCGTCGAGTCCGTAGGCTCGATTCGGTATCTACCTCTTCGTCGCTCGGGGGAGTCGACGGAGTTCTCCATAGCCGACCGGTCCGAGCCGATCGCCGGCGGTCCACAGCGAGCGGACCTGCTCCAGGTGAGCCCGGGCTTCTTCCGGGCAGCCGGTGTGCCTTTGGTGGCCGGAAGGGACTTCACCAGGCAAGACAGAATGGATGTGGCGCCGGTCGTAATCATCAATGACGCATTGCGGAGGCGATACTGGCCCGGTGGAACGGCCGTCGGCCGCTTCCTGCTCTTCGGGGGCACGCCGGCCGAGATCGTTGGAGTCGTCGGGGATATCCACCAGCAGAGCCTGGCCGAGGACCCACGTCCCACGCTCTATCTTGCTCAAGCGCAGAACCCCCGGCGAGGAATGGCTTTCATCGTGCGGGCTGAGTCCGATCCTGAGTCGCTCCTCCCTCGAGTGCGTGCGGCGGTCCATGCCATCGACCCCGACCAGCCCATCGAGCACCTCGCCGTCATGGACGACGTGGTGTATTCCTCGACCGCCCAGCCTCGGTTCTTCTCCCTGTTGCTCACCAGTTTCGCAGTCCTCGCGCTCCTCCTGGCGAGCGTAGGCATCTACGGTGTCGTGTCCCACTCCGTGAGCCGCCGCATTCCCGAGATCGGCATCCGCGTGGCGCTTGGCGCGCCGCGCGCAGGGGTCGTCGGCATGGTCGTGGCGAGCGGCATGCGCCCCGTCCTGGCAGGCGCGATCGTGGGGCTCGCCGCATCGACCGTGGTCATGCAGGTGCTCGACACGATTCTCTTCGGAGTGCGTCCGCTCGACCCGCTCACGTTCACGACAGTGCCTCTCCTGCTCGTCAGCGTCGCGCTCGTGGCGTGTTGGATTCCCGCGAGAAGGGCGGTTCGGGGCGACCCGACGGAAGCACTGAGGGCGCAGTGAAGACCTGATTCCCGACTAGGTGTGGGTGCTCCGCGCGGAGCATCTCCCTACTTGGCGATTTGCAGGTCCCAGCCGTCGGGGTCGAGGACGTGGTAGCTGTCGTAGTCGGCCCCACCGGCCTGATCGCGGCGAGGATTGAGGCCACGACCTTCGAGCTCGGCCCGCACCTCGTCGGTGTCGAAGTTGTCGATGCGCCATGAAATGTGGTTGATGACGCCCGTGAGTGGAGGCCGGTTGGGTCGGCTCTCGCTGATGGGTCGACGGCTATTGCGGATGATGATGTTGCCCACGTCACCGATCCGGAGCGACGCCTGGTTTTCTCCGTTGTCGTTGCGAACCTCCCAGCCCATCAGGTCCGAGTAGAAGTCACGACTCCTCCCGCTTCGGCGGCCCCCCCTCGAAGCGGAAGCGGATGCGGCGGCCCTCGGAGTCCTCGGCCACGATGAAGTGGGCGGGGGCCCCGGTATTCAGGCCTCCTTCGTCGTCCAGCGCTCGGCTGCTCG